>JAEOSV010000156.1 GCA_016840185.1 Candidatus Hermodarchaeota archaeon
CAAAAGCGAGGTGTAGGCTTCGATATCCATTGACACGACCAGCACCCTGTCGGTATATGTCATACCCTAAATCGTCTGCCCCATTCATAATTAGGGTTTTAATCACGTCGCCTGATAGGTTGTTATTCGCTTGTTTTAGCAGGGCGCAAACTCCAGTTGGAATGGCTATTGAATATTGATTGTAATAGGGTTTGATGTCGTTCTCGAGGTTATGAAGGGGTAGCACTAAAATCGATGAAGGTGGTGCAACAACGTCAGGGCCGGACATACCTTGCGGTGTTGGACCATTGCTACTAAACGAAGCTACACCATTATCTTGATGTAACGTTGAGGTATAGCCTTCGGGAATTGAATAGTGTATATTACTGATTCCAACTTGAAGCGCATTCGTAGAATAGGGTGATTGACCAGTGCCATAGCCTGGACCTGAATTACCCTGGTTATTGATGAAGAGGATTCCACTATCAACAGACAGCCAATCAATGAGCATACTATACCAATCATAGCTCCAGATCATATCATATCCGGTGTGACTCCAAGTCCTTACCCTCCATTGATTCGTGATGAAGTCGCAACCCGGACCCGTGTCATTTTGCCAGGCGCTGAACCGTCGATATGGCCAGTCGGGTCCCCAGAGCGGTCGGTAGCCACATCCCCAAAACCAGGCGTGCATCTCATCGGCAAGTGTATCAGTTTTTAATGCCATTATTGTTGTCCCTACTGCCACACCCTGACGGACGTATGAGGTTCCATTTCCAAAGAAATCAAATGGTTCGACGCCTCGACTGGCGATGGCGTGGGAAAGGCTTGTTCCCGTGCCGTCGTTATCGAACATGAAGGCAAAGCCACGACCTTGGGGATCTATTCCAGAGACAAGATCTCCTGTGATTTGTTGAGTTAAATCGAAAGTGTGACAGAGGCTGCCCATGCTATAGTCATTAAATCCATCCCCATCGAGGTCTTCTGCAAGGACTGGGTTTGAGTCAAATCGATGTGGATTGTTATTTGTGAAGTCCCAATCTGCAAGAATTGGTGTGCTCATCTCATTATATTGAGCAGTAATAGCCCACGAGGTTTCAAAATCCACATATACGGTATCATAGGTGAACGCAGACGTTTCGTCGGCGAGAATGTAAGTGAAGAATGCACGGTACCGAGGGAGCTTGTAGGTGATTTGGACTGACATCCCGATTCGATAGAATCCGCTCAGACTGGGGATTCCTCCAAATCCACCAACGTACATGTTTTCCAAAGTGATTCCATACGTTGAGTTTGACCAATAGATTAAACCATCATCGCGGAACATTTTGAAATCTAAACCTTCAGTGAGAAGATATCCGCCAACTGAAGGCAAGGCAAAGCTAGTTAGAGCAATCCCCGAACCCCCCGGGTCGAAGCTAAGGGGACGTCCTAAACCATCCACAGCGATTGCATCCACCAGATCAGAGCGTCCAAAATCCACACCAGTGTCTGCAACTCCGATGACAGTTCCTGAACCATTAATCAAGGGGAACTCATTGCGAATCCGTTCAATTTCAGTAAGGACGAATGAGGAATTGACATCCACACCAGGGTAAGGCAAACATTGGTTTCCGGGAGGCTGAAAATCGTTCTCGTGTTTTTCGTCACCCATGACGAGAAGAACGTCGGGATTCGCAACAAGGTTTGCAAGGGGCTTCATCGAAGGGATGAAACCATACACGATGTATCCCGGTCCAAAGGGTGTAATATGTTTCACATCGAGCCTTTCTTCTAACCATAACCAATCTATTGTTTCTCTAACATTCACAGTGATTGCAACTTCTCCATCAACAATGCGGAGATTTTCCGAAAATTGCCCAGAATCAATCCATTGCTTAAGGTTAGCACTACATTTCGCCCAGGGATCGTCTCTTGTAAGCATAGGATAGTTAAAACTAGGAGCGTGCTCAGCTAGAAATTGATTTGAAGACGAATTCAAAGGAAGTTTTGATCTTGTACTATGATAGGTTTTGGTGTTCGGTATGGATGGAATGAAAACGAATGCAGAAAGAAGTAGGATTAATGCAATTCCGATTCCAACGAAAGTCAATCTTCTTGTGCGCATGCTGTGTTCCCTCTTCAAGCCATGCGTTTTGGATAAAGACGTGAGTGATTAATGGTATACTCGTATCGAGACTCCTTATATCTCTTCGAGGATTTGGATACACCTTGACTTAAAAAAGAGAAAAGGGGGTAAAGGCTTGCCTATTTTTGCGATTCTCCCTCAAGGTTGTTATCAAATATTTTTCGTGGGTAGTTGATAAACAGGATACCCAGGATGACAAGTACTAAACCGATAATGAAAGTTGGATATATCGGTTCGTTCAGCAACAGGAATGAGAAAAGGGTGCCAAATACAGGAACAAAGGAAATGAAGACAGCAGATTTACTAGCACCAAGGTTTTTGATTCCGAGAAAGTAAAAGAGGAATCCCAGAACCGTTACAAAGATGCCCATATAGAGGATGTTCGTCCAAAAGGTGGGGTCATACATAATGGGCAGGGTCCAAAATTGTTCAAATAGTGCTCCGATGAAAAAGAGAAGGGTTCCAAAGAAAATACCCATTGCCGTGGTTTCGAGGGATGTTCGGTTCTTCATCACAGTTTTTCCTAAAATAGAATATACTCCCCAGGTGAACATGGCACATATCAGGATGAGATTTCCAATGAGGTATTCGAGTTGAAAATCGAGGAGTGCCTGAATTCCCACCACAAATACAACCCCCAAAAAACTGAACAGAAACCCGATGTAACGCCATTTGGGTGCCAGTCGTTCTTGAAGGATGAGAAATGCGAGTAAACTGACTGTGACGGGATTGATACCTGCGATAATGGATCCTTGTGCAGCTGTTGTGAACTGCATGCCAATCAGGAAGAGGATTCCATATCCGAAGACACCGACTAACCCGAGCACAAAGAAGAGTTGGATATCACGTGCCGTGTAAGTTTTCACAGAGTCACGCTGGGTCGCAAGTAGAAGGGGCAAAAAAATGAGGCTGGCGGTAAAGAAGCGAAAGAAACCAACGGTGAAGGGGGGTGCTACAGAAACGACAACTTGTGCAGATACCCAGCTTCCACCCCAGAAAATCATGGCTAGAATCAGCAAGATGTAATACTTGGTGGCTGCAAGCTTCATTAGGCGATGACTCCAAGAGGGGCGAAGCCACACTTCCTTTAGTGGGCTAAAAATGAATGCGATAGACAAACTACTCGTGGAAGAGTGTTGTCTGATACGAGCTGAGACTACGACGTGGTCGCGAGGTCACGGTGCTTCGCTGCATCCATGGACGGCTGGGATGTTTCTCTAATGTAAAGGTATCAATGGTATCTTTACGGCTATGATGGATGAGTACATGAAACCTATGGCGTGCGACTTGTCCAATTCGAAGTGGTGGTTTGGATGCGCGTTTCGGGGCATCGGCGCTGACAACGACCGCAACCTGCTGAGTAAACGCGAGTTGCTTCAACTGTGAGGCGAGTTGAGCCCGGCGGAATACACGTGGATCGACTGGCTCACCAGGAGCTGGTGGCGGATTCTTTTCGCCTTCCTCTTCTTCTTGTACAAGATGGGTGAGTCCGTTAACGAAAAGAATGGGGGCGTCCAGCCCATGAATGCTGTCTGGTGCATCACCGAGAAGAGAGAGCAGTTGATCAGTGGTAAAGGCACGGGCAACATGGAGTCGTTGCAGATGTGCTGTTGGGGGTCCCGGAAGCGATGATGATTGAAGGTGATTGAGGAGTGTGTCTGGACGGATTCGGTTGTTGGCATCGATGACAGCTACACCCCTGTGAGGGCTATAGTGTTGAAGTGCTTTGGCGATGGACTGCTGTAACCAAGTGGTGCAGTGCGAACTTCCAAAGATGAGGTAGCTGAGCCCCGACTCGAAGCCGCCATCAAGGAGCTCATCAAGGAGAGCGATTCCTGTAGGGCACTTCATTCCTTGGTCCTGCGCCATCGAAAAAGCGGTTTGGAACATCGTCTTCATAACCAGAAGCTTCATCGTGTGTGCCTGTGGCTAGGTATAGAGCACTGCTGGACTAGTGATAAAAACCCTCAAAAACCCGCAAACCTACACTCACATAGAGTGTGATTGGTTCAAATGGCGTATCGAGCTAGTGCACAGTTCTATGATCTCTTTGCATTGGGGAAAGAGGAGGAACAATCCTTCTACCGATTGATGGCCCAAGAAGCTGGCTCTCCAGCTCTTGAACTGGGTGTGGGAACGGGAATCTTTGCATTCGCCCTCGCAGAGGATGGCATTACTGTTGTGGGGCTTGAGGAATCACGAGAAATGTTGCAGGAAGCCCGGAAAAAGCTCCAAAAGGCACCCCCTGAAATCGCACGACGGCTCCTCTTCATCTCTGGAGATATGAGTAATTTTCAGCTTGATCAACAATTTCGAATTGCCTACATTCCATCCGGTAGTTTCCAATATCTTGTTACACGGAAGCAACAACTAGGGTGTTTGCGGAGTGTGAAAGCCCATCTTCACGAAGCAGGTTCGTTTGTCTTTGATGTCTGGGTGGGAGACTCGGATACCAGTGGGACTTGGCGACGTTTAGAAACAGTAGCCTTGCCTGATGGAGGTTCTGTAACACGTTCCATTTCAACACGGCTTCAAGAATCAGAAAATCTCATTGATACGGTTCTTCGGTTTGACATCCAAAACGATGAGGGACGAATCACCGATACTTTCTACGATTGGTCCAAGCTTGCTGCGACAACAGTGGAGGATATCAAGTTCTTGCTCGCCGAAGTCCACTTTCAAGTCGAAACCGTATATTCCACCTTTTCTCGAAAGCCTTGGAAGCCTGAGTCAAACCGTGCCATATTTGTTACTGAGCCTATTTAGCATTAAGACTCAGAATCTATTGAAACACAATTCTAGTCGGTGAAGGTGCTTTTTTACCATAGGAACCGGATATTACTTGCCTTAACGGAGGCGTCCGACGGTTCCTCCTCCTGAAGCACCGCATGAAGAAATGGTGATGTGTATGTCAACGGCGTCCACGGCATTCAATGTAAACCGGGTTAAGCGTCAACTCGAAGTGTGGCTGGGAAAAGAAAATGTGTCTGCTGCTGAAGTGGACAAAATATGTTATTCTCGAGATGCATGGCCCCTTCGGCTCCTACGATTAGGACGATTAGTTTTGGAATCACAACCTGATTTGATTGTTTGGCCCCAAACGGTGAACCAAATACAAAAAATCGTCCAGTTAGCCAACCAGGAACGTATTCCCCTAATTCCTGTTTCTGGGGCAGGTGGAGTGGCTGGGGGAACGCTTGCGGTGACAGGAGGCATCGTTGTTGATGTTAAAAAGATGAACCGTGTACTCGCCTTAGATGAAGATTCCTTAACGGTCACCGTTGAACCCGGTATCCTGGGACAGGAGCTCGAAGAGTACTTAGAAGCAAAGGGGTACACATCTGGTCACTTTCCGTCATCGATTTACAGCTCCGCCGTAGGTGGTTTTGCTGCCACTCGTTCAGCTGGCGTACTTTCATCCAAATATGGTAAAATTGAAGACATGATTACGGGACTCGAAGTCGTGCTTCCGAATGGCGAATTACTCCGGACCAAAGCGGTCCCCCGGTCTTCGATGGGTCCTGATCTCAAACAACTTTTCATTGGATCCGAGGGCTCATACGGAATCATTACAGAATTGACCCTTCGCATCGCGCCTCTCCCTCAAGCCACTCAATATCGCTCATATCTATTTCCTGACCTTACATCAGGAATGAGTGCAGTGAAACAAATATTTCGGAATGATCTGAAACCCGCACTGATCCGCCTATATGATGAAAATGAAACTCGGTTCGTATTAGGGCGGTTCAAATCACCCCCTGAAGGTGCGTGTGTTCTCAACCTCATTCACAGTGCAACGAAGGAACTTGTACGCTTAGAAAGACGCACGGTATCTAAGATCTGTCTCGAGACAGCTAGTGAGGATCTTGGACCCGATCCATCGAAACATTGGTGGGATAATCGATTCGACTTATTCTATCCATCAAGTTTGAATTTCGGGACAGGAATGCTCTATGATGTCCTGGATGTCGCTGCAAGCTATGCAAATTTAGAAAAAATGTATTGGGCAATGCGTGAAGCCATTGAAGCCACTGGGATGAGCACTATGAGTCACTTTTCTCATTTCTATCCTGATGGAGGAAACATCTACGTGATATTCATAGGACACGAATCATCACCAGAAAAAGTCGAAGCCAAATACGAACAAGTATGGAACGTTGGGTTAGACGCCGCCCATCGAGCCGGTGGAACCCTCAGCCATCAGCACGGTGTTGGACTTCTCAAGGCCCCCTGGATGCCCAAAGAACATGGTCCCACAGGATTTGCTCTGCTCCAAGGTATTAAACAATATTTAGATCCAAACAACATAATGAACCCAGGAAAACTTGGACTTGGTTCCACCGAAAACTAGACTACAATTCGCCGATATCTTCGTTCCACAACTCAGGTTTTTCCTTGATGAATTGATTCATCATCGCTTTACATTCATCAAGATCCAAGTTCATAACTTCGACACCATGCGATTCCATAAACTCTCGTGCCCCAGGAAATGTTGAAGCTTCTCCCACAATGACCCGTTTGATTTTAAATTGAACCACCGCTCCTGCGCAAAGGTAACACGGCATAAGCGTCGAATAGAGCGTTGTCCCTGCATAACTCCCAACCCGTCCAGCTTTCCGTAAACAATCAATTTCTGCATGAATCATCGGATCGTTTTCTTGCACTCGTTTGTTATGCCCTCGCCCGATGATTTTTCCCTCTTTAACTAAGACAGATCCGATGGGAATTCCTCCTTCCCGATAACCTTGTCTTGCCTCTTCAATTGCTTCACGCATGAATTCATCCATTGTAATCAGTATCTCGAGGGTATCTGCTATGAAAAATCTATTGACCTCGTTCAACGGAATCATTATTTGAACCAATAACATAGTACTGTCCTACATCATAGGACTGAGAGAAACGGCATGACGACACAACAGCCACCAACGTTACCGAATACACTCGATGACTATAGTAAAATCAGTCGACTCTGTAGCTTGTGCAGTCGCATGTGTCGTCACTCCTGTCCCACGCATCTTGTTACTCGCTCAGATGCATGTAGTCCTGTCGGTCGAGCGCTAATAATTGAACTCTATCGTGGTGAGAAAAGTGCTTTAACCGAGGCTGCCGTGGACCGGCTGTATCAGTGTAATCTATGTGGTGCTTGCAAAGCTTGGTGCAAACCCAAGCATGAACTACCTCATATCATTGAACTTGCCCGTGAACGAGCCGTCCAGGAACATCGGGCCCCCGAAGGAACTTTAGAGCTCGACCTACACGTCACAAAATCACTCAACGTCTATGCTGAACCCCATAATCAACGATTTTCACAATTGAAAACAGCAATGAAAATTGCCCAACCCAATGCTGACATCACATATTTTGTCGGATGCACAACCGCGTATCGGCACCCAGAAATCGCGATTGCAACTCAACAAATCCTCTCAGCATTGGGGCTTACTCACAGCTTCATGACTGGAACAGAAGGAGAAGTTTGTTGTGGGTCTCCTCTCATCCGAGCCGGTTTCACACAAACCGCGAGAATAGTCGCACAAAAAAATGTCGAAGCCATTAGACGCTCAAAGGCTCAGATTGTCCTCACAACCTGTCCCGGATGCACTCGAGCACTCAGAGAAGATTATCCTCGGCTCGGAGTTGTGCTTCCGAAGAAGGTTAAGGTGTTTCATATCACTGAGTTTCTTACCAAGCATCAAAAGAAGCTGGCACCGCTGCTTAATCCGATGGTATCAAAAGGGGTGTCATCAATTGTATATCATGATCCCTGCCATTTGGGTCGTGAACTAGGTGTCTATGAAGCACCACGTCAGCTCCTCAACCTGATCCCCAATAGCCAACTCGTGGAATTTCCACATCTCCGGGATCATGCTGACTGTTGTGGCGGTGGAGGCGCATTGCCAAAGACGTTCCCTGCCCTTGCCGAAGAAATCACTCAACGTCGGCTAGCTGATAGTAGCGACACTCATGCCCAGTATCTAGTTTCAGCATGTCCCAACTGCAAGCTTCGTTTCACTGAAGCACAAGCAGAGAAAGAAGATCAAACACTAAAAATTGTTGATCTAATGGATTTGCTTGCCCAAGCACTCAAATCGCGGGAAAGATAAACAAGAGTGCAATTATGACGAACGCCACGAGGGCTAATCCGTTTCCAATAAGCCAGCCTTTCTCGTATTTCTTAGGAACATAAGTAATGTTGCCTTTTGGAGCCTTGATTCCTTTTTCAACATATGCTATGGCTTCCAACGGGTTTTTCATCCAGCGATTAAGGACAGATCGAGAGCTTGGGGCAAGGTCGAGGAAGAGATGGCACGCGCAACCAAGTAAGAATATAACGATGAAGTATTGGTCAACTGGCGTCCACCAACCCAAGAAGTATACGGGAATGAAGATTAGGGCGACAATCACCAAAGGGGCTAACACGCTATGGGTAACAATAGAGCGGTGGCCAAGTATTGGTTTCCAGTGAGTGTCGAAGTCAGGAAAGATTCCGCCAATCCAGGCTACCAAGAAAAACCAGAAGCTGAGGGTTGCTGGAAGAATCCAACCAATGAGGGCGGCAATCCATCCGAGGAGAAGCCACCCAATGATAAAGATGACAGTTGTTAAGAAGACATGGTCCCAGCCGTTCATGGGATAACACCGTGCACAATCGGAAATGAACTTCCCTAAAAATGTTCAATTTCAACTCGAAAATGAATTTCCCTAGCTATCAGCGTTCATCAATGGGTGTTTCGTTTATCGATGGCTTTAGCATTCGGTTACTATTTCGAGATTTGAGCATCAAAGGAAGAACAGCGACAGTTCCAACTATACTTGCAATTACAGCAATGGCTAGGGGAATGAGTGCGGCTTGATACGGCGAATCCGTTAAAGCAAGAATGCTGGCATAGAAGAAGCCCCCGATAATTGGTCCGATTGCTCGTGCGGCACTTCCAGCCATTCCCATTAATCCCATAACACGCCCTCGTTGAGTTGGTGGAGCAGCATTAGCAGCTACCGCAGTTGAAGAAGGTAATGCCATAGCTCCCCCAATTCCAAGCATTATTGCAACCATGTAAAGGTCCCATATGGTGGTTGCCATCAACGCAAGAAGTAATCCTGTCGCTGTAACGATTCCAGAAAGTGCCATTGGAACCTCATGACCAATGCTATCTGATAAGCGTCCAAAGATGAGTTGACAAATCGCATTTGCGCTAGCGAAGAAGAAGAAAAAGATACCTAGCTCAAGGGGAGTAAATCCAAAGGTTCGTGGGTCAGTTGCATAAATTGCAAACATGGGTTCAACCGTGGCGATTGATAAAATCCTCGTGAATCGGATGATTAACGCTACTGCAAGGGTAATTCCTCCGATAATGAGAACTGAACGATAGGCGTACATCCCACCTTTGAGTTTCTTTAAGATTGAAGGAGTATCTTCTTCAATTTGTTCCATAATGATTGCCGTTCGGTAATCCTGTGAAGGTTCTTTGATGAACAGTAAACAAAGGAAAAACGCCATGACGGCAAGGGCGGCGTTAATCAGAAAGGGGATTCGGAGACCAAAAAAGACCACAAGAATGCCTCCTAGGGTCGGTCCGAAAATCATCCCAGTTGTTCGTCCAGCGAGTAGTGTACCCCAGGCTGATCCACGTTTTTCTGGAGGAACGATGTCGGAGACCAGTGCATCGCTAGAGGGCCATAGTCCTGCAGTAAAGAATCCCTCAGCCGCTCTAGCAATGAACAGAAGAATGATTGAATTGGCTAAACCGAAAATCACAAGCGAAATACTGGCCCCAACGAGTGAAATGAGGATAACAGGTTTACGACCCATTCGGTCTGATAGACTTCCAAATGGTCCCGCAGCGATGAAAGCAAAAATTGAGAAGGTGGCCACAAGTAGACCATACTCAAATGCTCCAGCACCAAACTCATGGAGATAGTAAGGAAGAATTGGTAGAACCGCTCCGTAGGCAAACATTAGAAATGCTTGGGCAATAGAAAGGAGCAGAATCTGCCCCCAAAAGCCTGACTTTGTCGCAGGAGTGTTCTTTGATGACAATCTCTGTTCTCCCTAATTCGTGGAAATCAATGCAGGGGTTGAAGTGTCCTAAAAAGCGTTCGACTGTTATTCGTTTACCTCAAAGTAGACTTAATATGTCCGCCATCCATTTTACGTAGACATAATCTCTGCTATGTCGGTGCTAGTATGTCTGAGAAACTCAAGCCTATCGAACCTAAAAAGGTCCAAATTGGTGATATCATCCTAGGTGGTCGTCGTGGCGAATATCCCACCACTCTAATACTCTCTGTATTTCATCGGGGAGACCGGTTAGTGACAGATCCAAAACGGGGTACTTTTGATTCGAAACGTGCTCAACGGTATCTCAATAGGGCAATGCAGCTTACTGAAACAACCGGCACTCCTTTCATCCTTGATGTCCTTGCTGAGACTCCCGAGGCTATGACAAACTATCTAACCTTCTTAGCGGAGAGTGCTCCTTCTGTCCCGTTTCTCATTGATAGTAGCTCACGTGAAGCAAGACTTGCGGGCATCACTCAAGCTGCTGAAACCGGCAGAGCACATCTCGCTGTGTATGATGCGATTAGTCACCACACATCCGATGACGAACTCGAAGCTCTGAAAACAGCTAAGATTGACGCTGCAATAATTCTGGCACACAATCCCCTTGATATTCGTCCCCAAGGACGTCTTGAGGCACTCAAAGGCTCACCTGAAAGTGAAGGACTGTTAGCAAAAGCAAAAACTGCAAAGATTGCAAAAATCCTAATTGATACCGTTGCCCTAGATTTAGCAGGACTAAGCATTGCCACAACAGCTATGCAATTTGTAAAAAACGAGCTGGGTTTCCCGGTAGGAGCTGGTTCGGCGAATAGTGTAGCATTATGGCGCCACGCCTTAGAAATCTCACCCGCTTCCAAACGATATCTAGCCCCTGCCCTTTGTACATACCTCCAATGTCATGGAGCAGATTTCATTCTCGCTGGTCCACTTCGGAGGGCTCCACGATTCTTCACAGCAGTCTCCGTCACAGATGCACTTCTCGCCTATACATCCCCAAATGGCGCATATCCTGCTCCAACCCCAAAAACACGGACCCATCCACGCTACAAGGTCCTATAACCAGGAACTACTAAGCATGTTTGGAATAATCAGCTAAGCGTTTCTGCTTCCCCTTTTTTGGGCTAGGCTGATCATTAGGGGCGGCTTGTTCGACTTTGTACTCAGAAATCAGAATGTGCTTTTCTTTCACCAATCGTGGTCGATGACAGCACATTTGCATACCCGAGGGAAATACGAGTTTTGACGCGAGCTTGCCATGAACCCGAATGTGTTCCCCACAATTTTTACAACGGTAAATTGTGTAATATTTGAATCGCGTCACAGGCAATCCATCTCATCGCATTGTATATGACTAACCACTAATTGGTGGTTCGGGCTTTCTTAAACTGTTGGGTTTACCACCACGGCAACAATCTTGATTTGCATAACTTTTTAATCCCCATCACGTTCCGATGGGCTGACAACAAATTTGGTGAGTGGAGACAAAATGTACGAAGAACTCGACGACGGGCTCATTCTACGAACTGGCACCGAATCCGATATCAAAGCTATCAAACAGCACGTTCAAACAGTCCACGGGAAAGAGGTAACACCCATGATAGATCGTCTGTTTAACCTCTACCCCGATTTTCCACCTTCTGATAATTTCCTTATCGAGGATTCCAAAACAGGTAAAGTAGTTGCCTACTATTGTCTGAAGCTCAACACGGGTATTCTGGAGGGACACAAAATTTCAGTAGGACAAATGGAAATCGTTGGCACTCTTGAAGAATACCGAAATCAGGGTCTTATTCGCAAACTAAATGACGCCTTCGAGCAACGTGTTGAAGAATACAAACTCCCCATGGTAATTATTGCTGGAATCCCCTACTATTACCGAAAACTTGGCTACGAATATGCAATACAAATGGGTGGCTCAATCACCTTTCCGCTCGAGTTAGTACCCTCACTAAAAAAGGGTGAAGAGGAACCAATTACCATCGAAGAAGTAACCTATGACACACTCCCCGAATATCTACAAGCTCGTAATAGACACAATACGTTTCTTGACTTCTATCGGGATATTTCAGAAAAAGAGTTCCCCTATCTCACCACTGGAAAGTTCGGAGACGAATCCGTGTACAAATTCCATCTCATTCGACACAATCAGAAAGTTGTTGGAATATTTAGTTTACACATTGGTTGGGGCGCTCTCGAGATGGTAGAACTATGGGTCGAGGATCTCAACCACCTAGTTCCCATTCTCAGGTTTGCAAAAAAGTTGGCGAAACGCAAACGCTTACCCCTTCGCATTTATTATCCCTCACGTCCAGCAATCCTCCAAGCCCTTGAAAGTTTCAGCCGATCAAAGTTTAGTCGACCCTATGCCTGGTATGTGAAGATTCCCTCGATCAAACGATTCTTAGAAACGATCAAACCAGTTATTGAACACCGTTTGATCAAGTCTGAGTTTAAAGGGTTAACCGATTCAATTCGAATAAGCTGGTACCATGAGGGCGCTGAATTGGTTTTCAAGAAAGGGAAACTCAAGTCGATAAATCCAATCCCTCGCTCTGAAGTCAAGGATATGCATGTCGCAGTTCCCTTTCCTATCATTTACCAACTCCTCCTCGGGTATCGTTCCATTGATGAGTTGCATCAAATCTTCCCTGATGCAGGAGGAAGAGCAACGAAAACTCCCATAATTCGTAATATCTTTCCGAAAATTACGGCTCTTTGGTCTCCAGAATTCTGATGAGGGCCTTCCTTCAGATTAGGGGTTCTTCGGTGAGCTCTGGGCTAGTTTCTGTCACAATGGTTTTGCCTTTCAATATGAGCTGGGCTGCTTCCATGGCGCCGTCCTTGAAAAGAGGATAGTTGTTATTCCCACATTGGTAGGAAAAAGTACAGGCGGGGCACCCTTCAAGGCCTTCACAAGCACATTCGTCAATAATCACGGTCACTCGTCGAAGGGCTTCTTCCAATCTAACAAAGAGAAGTTTAGAGAGTCCACTTCCTCCAGGACTTCCATCATAGATGAAAATGAGTCCGGACGAACCCATCGAAACTCCTCCAATTGCCATTCGCCCACCACCCGTTAACATATCACTACTCTCAATGAGTGTGTGCTCCAGGGCGTGAAATCCCCCAACGACTAGTTCTTCTTTGGTGATTTCATCTTCTTTGATAGCTGAGGTCTTGGATTTTGTATGCGTTTGGAGTGTTTTTACGGCTGCCTTTACGGCTTTCATCGGGTGTGGTGCCGTGAAGAAGAATCCTTTCGTCGGGTACGTGAACTGTAAAGGGGTGTCGAGGTCCTTTGTTTTCAGAATCTTACCTGTGTAGATATCTTTGATAACATAACCGGTGATGACCTCAGTCATTCGGAGATCCGCGTAGTGCACCGTCATTCCATATACTTGTCGAGTATCAAGCACACGGATGATTTCAGGGTTTACGTGGCGAATAGGTTGGGTCATCTCACGATAACCACTGGGGAGTTTCCTCATGACCGCCCGACCGATTCCATGCCGATATTCAAACTCTAATGATTCGTAGGTTGCTCCAGCATGCAGGTAGTATGCCCCGGGGTGTAATTCTCCCATAGCGATGGGCATTTGCCGCTCCCCGATGATTTTTCCCTCATGAATAATTTTGACACTATCACCAATCCCGCGAATCGAATACTGGGTTAGAATGCGGCGGGCTTCAATGATATTTGGTAACAGCTTCGCCTTGGTACTTGACATCAACCCTTCTTTTTGGAGTTCAGCTAAGATGGGATGAAACTCCGCAAATTCACCTTGGGATATTGGTGAATCTAATGCTGCTGCTAATAGTTGGTGATAGGCTACTACCTCGTTGTGTGGTTCAACATACGCTGGGTCAATATCAGTGAAGTAATCGTCCGGATGTTCTCGATAATAGGTACTGATTGCATCGTTTTGGCGTAGGGCCAGAACAGCTATACTTTCTTGACCTTTTCTTCCAGCACGCCCAATGCGTTGGGTTAATCTTGTGATACCAACAAGCATTGACACTACACCCTCAAGATCACCAATATCAATGCCTAATTCTAGTGTGGGAGTGGAGACTAACAAATCTAGTTCTCCGCGCCGAAAATCATCTTCTACATTCCTGCGATAGGTCATTGGGAGTCCTGCACGATGAACAGCGCTCTTCATTTGTGTGCGTCTTGCAATGAGGTTGATCACTTCTGCGTTCTTGTGGGAGTTTGCAAAAACCAATGTTTTCAGATTGTGACGAACCAATTCACGTGCAACACCAGCAATCATGGTGCTCTGACTTACCCGATCAGGATATAACATCAGGAAATGAATTACTCCCTTCTTACCTGTTGCACAATGAATGGGTTCCGTTGAGCGTCCAAACAATAACTCTGCAAACTCGCGAGCATTAGCCACCGTGGCAGAAGCCCCAATCAGTTGGAGTGGCGGGCAAATCCGTTGCAAGCGACGTAACAAGAAGTGCACGTTCGATCCAAAGGCACCCACATAGACGTGTAATTCGTCCAAAACGATGTGCTGCGCTGTTCTCACCAGTCGCCGAATAGGGTCACGAGGACGAATCAAATGAATATGTAACATATCGGGATTAGTAATCAAAATGTCAGGGGGTTGACGAAAGATGGCAGTCCGTTCGGACTTGGGCGTGTCACCATCAAGGACCGCAATATCCAATCCAACGCTCGCAGCTAGAACCGCTAGTTTTCCTGCCTGGTCACGGGCCAATGCTTTGGTGGGATAGATGAAAATCGCTTGCACAGTACGTTTTTCTGCCGCGCGAAGGGGTCCCCAACCAGTCTGTCGATTTAGAATCTGTTGAATTATTGGTAGGGCAAAGGCTTCCGTCTTACCGGTTGCTGTGGGTGCTGAGACCACCACGTCACGGCCTGCAAGTATATGCTTTATCGCATCATCTTGGAATTTGAACAATTGAGTGAACTTTTGACGCTTAAGAGCGGCTTTTAATTCGTTATCCAGCGGAGCATCATCAATATCAGATCCAACCTCCGGAGTGGTTTCGGAAAATTGACGATATTTCACCAAGCGATACGCTGAATCCATGAGTATTCGCTGGACAACCTCGGGCAACGCTTCGAAAGAGGTAACCCCTGCTTTCTTTAATTGCCGTTCCCATTCTTTTTTCGACCGAGGAGAAGCTCGAGGTTTTCGTGTCTCACTTGGTGGTTGCGGCTTTCCCCGAACAGTAGCCTGTTGGGCAGGTTCCCCTCCTTCCATGATATCCATGAACCGAAAATACGCTGCAACAGAATCGTTCACTTCACCTGGAGCAGTTTGATGACTTGCACCACACTGTGAACACCGAATTTTGAAATGTTTCCCTAAGTGTCGAACTTCAACAAACCCTGAACAACGCGGGCATATTCGGTGTGACATCGTTCGCTCCCACTGACGAATTCATTTTTCTGGGATTTAAAGCCTTCAGGAGAGCCTACGATAAATCTGAAGGAACTAGTTTAAACTCTGAAACCTCAAGAACCTTAATCGATTTACTTTCTAGACGAGATAATTCTCGATAAGATAGAGGAGCTCTTCCTCTAACGTCGGCAGAATTTGGGGGTTCTCGATAATTCGGGCTACTTCTGTTCCGTCGGGTGTGTAAAGAAGTATAGTTGGGATCGCTTTAATGTTCAACGTGTCAACTTCAGGAGGGCTGGGTGGAACGGCCCATTGTCTATCCGGATTCAATGGATCAGATTTGACTCCACCAAGGACATAGACACGTAATCCTGTATCCTCATGTATGAGGTCTAACACTGGAATGTTGGCAACACAATCCTTACACCAATCGGCCCCTATTGCAACTACAATGAATTCAGAAGCATGTTTCTTGATGGCTTTGAGAGTTTCAGATTTTGGTGTGTATTCAGCGCGTCGAGCTTCATATTTGGGACGACAGTCTTCAGAACAAGTGTGCATGTAGTCTTCAATTGGTTTTGATCGTCGAATCATTTCTTCAAATTGTTGTGTCTCCATCCCTCACTCACCTAATCAAGGGGTGCTCTGTTGTTACAATGTGATAATCTGCGTATCACGGGGAACAATAATTTTCCCTGAGAAGGATGTTCGGATGCTTCGAAGGGCATCACCCAATTCTTCTTCGAGTTCAGGGTACAAATGCACAAGAACAAGAGTCTTCACCTGTGCTGATGCAGCAATTTTTCCCAAGTCACCTGGCGTAGTGTGGGTGGTTGCAATTTCTTTCATACGGTCGGGTAGGGAGCACTCATGAATTAACAAATCAGCACCCTTCGCCGCTTTTACCACTTCTTTACTTGGGGCAGTATCGCCAGAATAAACAACCCGCTTTCCTTCCGCTTCAATGTGAAAGCCGTAGGCTTCGAAATCACCATGATCCACAGGAAACGTTAACACGTTCCATTCTTTGGTCTTCACTTGAAAACCCGGTTCCAGTTGATGATACTTGAGCTTGACTTTTCCAACAAGATACGGAAAGACTTCACCAAGGACTGTAGCCATTTTCTTAATCGCTGTGGGACCATAGATGTTCAGTGTCTTATCGTAACCCGTAAGCCACAGGCTCTGGATTAGCGCTACCAAATCTGAGACGTGGTCCACATGTAAATGGCTGATGAAAATGTGTTCAATCTTGGTGATTTCCTGTAGACTACAGGAAAGCCGTTGGAGAACCCCTGCACCCAAATCAAAGATGAGCGGATCTCCACCAATTTCTATCATCAAACCCGATGATACGCGGTCCGGTGAGAGCAGCGACGCCCCGCTGCCTAGAATCGTTACTTCCATTAGACTCGACCCCACACAACGAGAAGGACTCCCCTCTTTTTCAACTTTACCCAAAAGTAAAAAATCAGCGTTCCAATCAAGGTAACTACGCAAAGTTGAAATAGCCTCGCTCAAAATAACAGAAATAAGCGGACGCTACCCTCAGGGGATCCGGATGATACACCACGTCTACATCATCGATGCACGCGACGAAATCGTCGTCCAGAAAAAATTCTGGATCATCACAGTCAACGTCAAAGAAATGCAAGATTTTGCCAGCCGTGTCAAGGAAGCCCGAGACACCATCATCGAAGAAATCGGGCCCATTAAATACATCGGCAAACCCCTAGGTCGCGGCATCGTCGTTCTTTGTGCTGAAGGCGTTGACGATGACGACACCCTTCGCGAAAAACTCGACCGCGTCACTTACGAATTCCGCCGCGTCATCAGTTACGAAGTCGAATACGAAGTCTTCATGGACAAAGTCGATGACTACGTCACCACCACCCTCAAAGTCAGCATTATTGGCTACGGTGGCGTCGGCAAAACCACTCTCGTCACCCTTCTAAACGGAGGAGTCCCCCCCACCAGCTATGTCCCCACAATCGCCATCGACATCCAGAAAATTGAAGGTGCCCGCATCGGAACCTATGAAGTTTCTACCTGGGACTTTGCAGGGCAGGATCGGTTCCGGAAACTCTGGGAATTGTACTTCCGCGGTAGCCGAATAATTTTACTCGTAACGGATTCCACGCTCGAGAACGTACTGAATAGTAAAGATATCATTGATTTGATCCGCCGCAAAGATATCGCCGCTCAACTCCTCGCTATTGCCAACAAGCAGGACCTTCCTGGAGCCTTGTCACCACAGTTGGTGCAACGGATTCTTGGGATCAAAGCATATGGTATGGTGGCAATTGATCCAAATAATCGTGAAAAGGCTTTGGATATCATTAAAGAAGCGTTGAAACTCTCAGCTCCGAAAGAAGAACCGGTTGCTCCGAAACCCGAAATGGTCTTTGACTAGCCAGAATGCTTTCTAGTTTTCCGGATTAGTATCTTTGAAATGGGTCTATTCTCAACTTATCTATGGATAATTGGGAGTCGGTTTCATGGCATCATACATTTTTTGGCAGCCTATATTTGCCTTACCTCTGATTATTTTGAATTTGGTTACCATGCATTGGGTGCGACAACATCAATACGGGCAACGAGTGGGGGTGACTTGTAACAATGTTGTCTTATCCATGGTGTTCGCTATCGTCGCCATTTTTTCTGGGATGATATTTGTCTCGATTGATTTTTTATCAATGCTAGTTGTCATTTTTGCGTTGGACTCGTTTATGCTCATGTTATGGGTGGTCTGGGAGCTTGTGTATATTGGAGGCGAACGGTACCGCTAACATCATTGTGATAAGAATTTCCTATTGTTAGTCATCAACGCCTTAAGTTGTGTCAGATTTAAAGAACTGTGCCAATGACGGACGAGTAGGCACATAGGACTTATCAGGCTGGCCACTGTCAATGAAATCTCGAATTAGACCTGCTTGTTCAACCCGGAAGTCAAGCCCATTGCGGTCATCCGATTTGGATTCACAAACAATACTCACTTTCTTAAGAAATCGTTGTTCACGAAGCACAGACAGAAACAGTTTCCAAGGAACGTTACTCCCGCCATCTAATGGTGCATGGCGTACCTCTCCTCGTCGATTAGCAAAGATTCCGGAGAGATGAATGGGTAACCGCCATCGTGACAGGTCAATCTCCTGTTCAATTAATTCCAGCCTACGGAGAATTCCTCCCTCGGAGGTGACATCACCACCCCGCGCAAAGTCGTGGGCAAAATCCCAACAGAATAAACATCCTGCTTCACCAGCAACCTTGCACACTTCTTCAAAGCTGCCAAACCCGGCAATTTTTCCTGCGACCTCTGGTGCGGGTACAGCATTAATCTCATCGTTTTCAATCTTTACCATTATTTCTTTCAAACGCTGGGTAACTCGGTCTTTCGTGATAGCTCCGCCCTGACGAGATCCGGGGTGGAAGGTTACGTGCGTTGCCCCAACCAAGTCTGCCATATGTAAACAACGAGTCATGTGGGCACGACTGGTACGGAGTTTGCCTTTCTCCGTTGTAGTTAATGAGATGATGTAGGGGCCATGAATGCTGACATGAAAATCCTTTAAATGGTCGCTGATGTTTTTTGCCCGATCCTTAGAAGGATAGCCAGGGAGCCCTCCTCGGGGGTTACCCAGCACGTTGGATAAGCAGAGGAGTTCTGCGGCTCGTAACTTCTCCGACCGCAGTCGTGTAGTTACTTGATTGATGACCGTGTCAGATGTAAAGGTGTTCAGCGGAAAAGCTGCCATTCCAACAATTGCTTTGGGGGACTTGGGCACTGTTTAATCGCCAGGGGTTGCATGGTGCGAAAGTGCCTTTAAGTGTGCGGAATGTGCTTCTGCCATTTCTTTGCACGTCGTAGGGTGGTTCTAGTTAAAATCGAAAGGTTTATATTCGTGAACGATTCTATTCTAATTCAGAACGAATAATTTCTATCGTTTAGAAAACGTTTCCAATCGTAAAGAAACCGAATGGAGTCGGATATTATGAAGAAAAGTATTGAAAACGAATGTTGCGTCAAGGCAAAAATGTATGCTGAAATTTACAAGTATCGACGCATGTGTTAGGAGTTGAATAAACGATGTCTTGGTTTGGTAGAAAGAAAGACAAAGAAGCGGATGAGAAAGAAGAAATCCGCGATGAAATGGATCGACTCGAAAAGCAGATGCAGGATTTACGAAAACGATTAGCAAAAGAAGGAAGAACCACTCATCGCGAAGAACCTCCAAAATCAACTGATCCTCCCAAATCCTCTGGACATCGTAAAGGTGTTCGAGTGGATTTTGATGATGAAGTCTTTGGTGAGGAAATGGCAGAATTCGGTCGACAAATGGGTGCGGCAGGAAAAGAGCTTGGTGATTACATAAAGTTGGTTGTTTCTGATGCAATGCGTGGTGCAAATCGGGCCATGCGAAGTGTCTTCATTGGACCTGATGGCGCTCGAATAAATGTTGACGAAAATGGTGTTGCTGTGGGCAGGTCAGCTGCGGAAGCGGTTCGCAAAGTGCCCGCTGAAGACGCAGAACGCCTCCTTGCTCCACTCGCAAGTGCTGAACGAATTGAATTACTGTATTTACTTGCGGAAGAACCCCGCTACCATCAGGATCTCATGGAGCTGTCCGGATTGAAGCCAGGAACCCTACCTCATCATCTGAAGCAACTCGAAGAAGCAGGGTATGTGACACAAGAACGGGTACGTGGACGATACCTCATTACTATTCCCGGTCGGATGGCCCTCAAGCTTGCAGAATATCTTCACAACCAGATGGTCTCAGGATTAGGAAAAGACGCAGACGATACAAAATGAGTGTGATGTAAATGAGTTCAAGTTCTACTTGGGGTTATCGAAACCAGGAACTGGTTCTTGGTGCCTTAGCTGGAAAAGTAGCCCATCCCACAGATGTTGCGCGATCAGAGAAAGCCCTACTCAATGTGAATGAGGGAACTCTTTATTTTCCAATCTTCTTTCAGAACAAAGAGGTTGGAGGAGTCTTCATCGGATTTGGGCAAGCCATCATCGATGCCATTGCTGAAACCCGGCGTGGCGCCGTCGGGCAAAGTCATAATTTCCATTGGAACGGTAGTCTTCTCTTGCTCAGTGAAGACGGTGAATGGATACCACCCAGTACTTCACATATCAAAGACAAGGAGCTACAGAAATTCCATCTCAATTCCGCTGAAGAAGCTCATCAGCGTGCTCAAGAGATATTCAATCGGTTTTTTGAGAACAATCGAAATTGGTTCACCGATACATTCATCATACGGCGAAAGGGCTGGGTTGCAACGATTCTTGATACCCAGCATGGGAAATGTGGCATTATCGCAAGCGAAGATCGTCTCATCTTCAAGAAAGGCGAATTCAAAATCGTGGTTAGTGGTAACAAACTGGTACAAACAGAAGGTCG
>JAEOSV010000157.1 GCA_016840185.1 Candidatus Hermodarchaeota archaeon
ACGCCGCTAATTAAATTGAGGGTCACTAGATCCATTACTCCAAGAAGAACTGCAACAATCGATGCGACAAAGCAGAGGATAACACCGGCTAGCACAAGACCAGAATCTTTTGCCAAGGTTGTCACCAGTCCTTCATGCATTGGAGCTTCCCTTAAAGGCTTGCGATGGTTAAAAAGGTGGAAAACTAGGCGCCAAACATGGGTGAACGGTCTAACCCATTCATTAAGATGGGCATAATAGCCATTCCAAGAATATGACCAAGGGCACCTTTTGCGCAAGTGCGTTCACTGAATTCGGTCACATCATCATTACGAATTGTAGGTCCCACAACAAGGAGGGGAACGGGATCACCGGTGTGTTTGCCATTTGTACTGGCTGTAGTGTGGTCGCTGGTAATGGCAATATGGGTGTGGTCCATGTCGATAAGCTGGATAAGTGTATTGACCAAATGGTCGAATTTTTCGACCATGGCGATTTTCTTCTTTGGATCCTTATCATGAGCAGCACTGTCAGTGGGTTTGAAGTGAAGGAAGACATAATCGTGAGTTTTGAGAGCTTTCGCTGTAGCTTTGGCTTTGGCCTCAACATCGGTATCGTAACTTGCTGTGGCGCCGGGCACTTTGATTATCTTCATCCCAACGCTTCGGGCAACTCCTTTGTAGAGGGCACCACCAGCTACACATGCCGTGGAAATTCCGTATATGTCCATAAGTGATGGAATAACTGGAAGCACCCCTGCACCACGCAGAAGTACGATATTCGCTTCTGGAAGTCCTGCCTTCTTTCGCTTAGCATTAATCGGGCTGGCTGCAAGGATACGATGAAATTCACGGGTCACAGCGTTGACAATCTCTGCTGTCTTCTTGGCTTCAGAAGTTTCATCGCGGGGAGCAGAAGAGAGGACTGAGTCTCCATGTCCGTGGGGGTCAGTATCCGAAATAGCTGAAGATAACCCAACTCCACGAAGAACCAGAACACAACGATGTTCCACCGTATGACCCACAATCACTTTGACCTTCGGAAACCCGGGCACTTTCAATCCGTGAATGAGTTTTGCCAGTTCAGCACCTTCCGGAAGATTACGACCGGCGCGACGATCGAGAACCTCATAATTTTCGTCCTTTGTGAGTTGAACTGTTGCGAAATTCCCACGAAAAGCAATATCTGTGGGTTCGAGGTCGAGTCCAGCACCCAGGGCTTCAAAGGGTCCTCGACCTGTGTAACAGTCGCGGGCATCATAGCCGAACAGGGAGAGATGCCCGGTGTCACTGCCCGGAGGAATTCCCGGTGAGAGAACATGTAAAAGTCCTGTGGCACCTTTGGCTGCCAGTTCATCGAGGGTTGGTTTCTGTGCGGCTTCGAGGGGGGTTTTGCCTTTGAGGGTGGGGATTGGGCGGTCCCCAATTCCGTCACAGATGATAAGAATGGCTTTTTCCGAGGATTGTGCTGGCATTGTGGGTTTTTCCCCTGTGTTCAGGTCTCTCACGCGGTAATAAAAAGCTACTCCAAATACCGAAACAGCAAAAAAGCGGGACGGTAATGAGGGGGTGACGGATTTTTATGCCGAGGTGGCGGAGTGGCCACGCGACAGCCTGCAGAGCTGTTTTATATGGGTTCAAATCCCATCCTCGGCTCCACTTCCTACTATCCACTAGGAAACATGAGAAAAATGGGTGGAAGCCTTTCAAAATTCTGATCGAGCCTATCCGGCTGAAGCATCAGGTGGAGGCACTGGGGCAAGTTGTATGGGCAAGAATATCCCTTTCATACGGAGCTGATATATTCCCATGAGGGCCTCAAGTTTATCGCTTTTAGCAGCAGCGAGGTAGGTGCTCAGGACTTGACCTAAGAAGATGTATTCGCGGTCTAAGGTCAGTTCCTTTGAAAGCTTGTAGATGTCGGACTCGAGAGAGTTGAGTTGAGCGCCTCGTGGTTTACGTGGAGCAACGCTGTGTGGATGGCGTAGTGAGATAAGGAAAACTTCTTCGACGAGGTCTGAGGCACTATTGAATTGGTCTACACGACCTTCCCAGTGTTCAAAGTCTTTTTTGTATCGATTTTCGAAGACGCCTGTGAAGGTTTCGAGTCGACCGCGTAATTGTTCACTGGGTGTACCACTTAGGACGAGGGCCACGCGGACGAACTTGCCATCGTTGATGAGAATTCGAAAGCCTTCATATTGGAGTTCACGAAGGGTTCGTGCGTCATCAGAGTCTTCGGCAAGACCGGGACTGTCACCGAGATCGTGTCCAAAGGTCGAAATGGCTTGAAGGAAGCCAGCAACAAGGGTTGCATCCTGACTCTCTTCAGCAAATGGGTCAAAGACACAGATGCCGCTTTCTTTGTGAAGAACGAGGAGCCGGTTAAGGTTAGCCACATCGCTGAATGTATCTGCAATGGCTTGATATTTGGCTAGCTTCTGTCGGCGTTTCGGTAGCAGCACGTACCGCCGATAGGTTAGTACTGAACCGAGTGGGAGAATTATAACAATTGCAGCGATTATGAGAATCGTCGGAAGATTCTGTGTAATTATCGAAGCCATTGACATAACATAAATGGGTTGGCTTAGGGGTGCAATCTCCATGTTTGTGAGAGCCACATAGTTTTCAGCCCCTTCGAGACTGATATAGAACTGATGCTCTCCTTCTTGCGTAAGCGATCCTTCAAAGTGAACCCAGCCATCACTGCCAACATAACCAATTAGAGGATCGTAATTTCCACTTTGGGCAGTGACGGTGAGGGTGACAGCTGTTCCTTCTGGAAGAAATGTCATTCCTGGCTGTCGATATAACCCACCATATGAATGAGAACTCAGTGGACTACTTGTGTTCTCAAGATAGAGCTGAAGACTCAACCACCATGGTTGACCAAGATTCGGGATTGTAAGATATTCAAAATTCGAATCAGCCTCGTAATTTATCGTCTGTTTTGCTAAAACTGTGAGAGTGATTACTGCAATAGAATCCGTGAAATCATTTGCCTCGGCATAGATTGTTACATTGTATGTACCTGGCGTTAAATCATCTGTATTCAAACTGGGAACTTCATATAATCCGATTCCCGGAGTTGCAAGGGTGAGGGTAGTGTTTTGACCACCATTGACTCCAGCTTTAACAGTGCCGTGACTGAGATCATCTCCAATGAGAGCGTCGCGGAGCA
This sequence comes from Candidatus Hermodarchaeota archaeon, assembly GCA_016840185.1. The sequence goes on from JAEOSV010000157.1 coordinate 3,160, forward strand.
CAACCCGGAGGATGGTTGGATGCTCGATGGTTGGGTATTGCCAATCTTCGTAAAGAATGATATTTTGAAACTCAGATGGGACGGAGATTTCTGAAGGTCGAGGTTGGGGTGTTACCCAAACGGGTTTCGACCAGTTATGTTCATATCCATATTTTGTTGCATATATCACGATGTAAGCTGAATCTCCTTCATGGAATGCAAAGGGTCCGATGGGATTTGAGTCAATTGTGATGTTGTAGAATCCAATTTGTGTTGAGTTCACCGTTGACAAATCAATCCAGTCAAGGCGTTTGTACACACCTAAAGTTCCGTGAACAATATATGGGACCAGATTTGCGTCTTTAATTGGAATGCCTCCTTCATCGGTGTACAGAATTGTAAACTGTAATGAAGAGTCATTGATGAGTGGATCAGGGGAGGTAAACCAGTAACTGGACACATTGTCTAATCCTGGAAGCGGTTGGCCTTCCCAGAAGAAGAGAATGTGGGTTTCTTTCGTTTTTATTTCAAAACTTTTGGTAAGATTTTGCATTTGGTTATAGGGGGATGTAAGACTCATTGTGATATTATGGAGAACCCCGACGGAACCATTGTCAGTAAAGATGTACGCTAAGTAGAACCCTGGTGCTCCGTGTCCTGCAAGATTATACCATTCATAATCAGGCACATTATCTCCAGGTCCAACGCCCCACTCGAGACCACTAGTATCATTGATGATAGTTGCAATTGCATCGGTGATATGTAGTCCCCATTCGTTAATATAATAGACCTCGAGAATTACGTCATCCCCTCGAATTACAGGTTCATCTTCAGGCGGAAATTCATATGATATCCAAGCAGTCGTTAAAACGTAGACTTCGAGGGTTTGTATTGTTAAGCCTGCTTCTGATCCGTTTACCCATAAGATCTGAAGGTTGTGAATCCCTCCATATGTGGCAGTAGTCCATATAGACCAGTTGAGTTCGACAATTCCACCGGGTGGCATTGTAAGAGGATTGATTTGCCAGTGAACGTTCCAGTTGACTGGATCATAAACTAGTAAGAATCCAAAGCCATTGGTAGCGTTTTCTCCCATGTCATCTTGAACATAGCCTTTGGCAAAAATTGTGTCTGAACTATTTGCTGCAGATATGGGTTGTCCGCCAGCATCAAGTATTTCTGAGTCCACAAGGTAGTCAGGTGATTCACAGAGAATGGTCCATTGTCCTGTGGCAGCATTGTCAATGACGAGCCACCATCCTCCTAAAGTGGGTGAATATCGGATTGACCAATCCATATGGTTCAATCCATCTATGATGACCTCATTTACAGTCCAATCTGACCCAATTGATAATGTAATCCTTCGGTCAATTGACAGGACTGGAAAATCAGCGTAGAAGCTAACATTCCAATCAACATAATCCTGATAGACATAAGCAGTAAATCGTGGCTGAGCAAACACGTTCTCATAGAACCATCCGAGCCAAGTAACGTCAAACGTAACCCCGGGTCCAAAATATGTAACATTGTAGTAGCGCTGAGCATTTGTCATGTTAATGGCCGGAGAGTGCCATCCACCATCCCAAATACCAGTACCTGGGTTAGGATAGACATCAAACACAGGAGTACCATTTACGGTAATTCCAAGCTCACTGGGATAGTAAAACCGGCTCAACGCAACAACGAGGAAGAAATCAACTGAAGGCCCTGAAATGAAATTAAGACCCGAATCATCTTGCCAAGCATCACCTTCATCGTCACCATCTCCATCAGGCGGTACGCCTACATCTTCCATTAACACCCAGCCAGCAGCAGCACCAGGCATCATATGGAGGGCAAAGTAGAATGTGCCCGCATATGTCGCTTGACTATCTAAAACAAGCGGAAACGTTGGAAGAGGAACCCACGATTCAGCGCCTCTCGCAAGATCTGGAACCAAGTGTTGCATCCAAGGACCCTGAGGTTGGGATAAATCCGGCATTGTTCCCAAACCCGAGATTCCACTCGGTGCGGCACCAAATACTGTATAATTAAACAAGCCTCCGGTAAACGGATCAGGAGGAAGTGGACAGTAAAGATAGATGGCAAACTCAGTAAGTTCAACAGGTGATAGCCCAGTGATATTGAATGCCATAAACACGATTTCGCCAGGCCAGTCTCTTTCGGACATTGGCCAGTACCATCTCCAACCCGTTAGGGGATCATGGTCTTCAACCATAATAAAGTCTTTATTGGAGCTGATGTTTCCGATCCGCGAAAAGGAGCTAACATCGTGGTAGAGCATCCCTTTGTTGATATTCACCGTGTAATCAGAAACGGGATTTCGATTAACAAATGACCTTGATATATTCCATGTGAGCTGAGCAATTCGAGGTGAACCTGATCCAGTTTGAGATTCAGGCATTTCGAATTTTTCTTCTTCAGGTGCCGGGATAGAAGATTCACTTGGTGCAGAATTTGGATATTCTGGCTGCAAATCTTCTGGTTGAACATTAGGAATAGGAGCAGGTGAAAGGCTTGTTTTCTCATTTGAAATAATATGTGATGATGGATTGTACTCATTTATTGGAAAATATGGAATGAGGGGGATTAGCAATATACCTAAAATTAACAGTGAGAAGATTTGCGTTCGCTTCATGATAGCCATCTCTCATAGGCGAGGTTTCGTTTACAGCCGCAAGCTGCTAAAGTACCAACATTGGAGAGGGCTAGCTTCCTCCTCAATGTCTATTCTAGAGCCGTGAAACACGCGTTCTTAAGTATTTGTCTAGATTGTGAGTAGAGGAAAAATGATTGAGGAGTAAACAAGGCGTGGAAGCATGTTTTCAAAGGGATTAAGAGTATGAGAGGGTCTAATCGAATTTGTCGGAGTGAATGTCAATGGAAGAATTTTATGAATTCATCGCAAACAGACGGAGTATCCGAAAATACAAAAGGCAACCTATCGCGATGGAACAACTCACACGAATCTTGGAAGCCGGGAAGTGGGCTCCGTCGGCACATAATGTTCAACCGTGGCGCTTTTTCGTTTTTCAATCAGTCGAAGAAAAAAAGAAGTTGGCGAGGGCGATGGGTGAAAGGTATCGTCAGAGTTTGGTCGCGGATAGTGAAGAGCCGAAGCTGATTGAAGATTTAGTTGAGGGTTCCATTGAACGGTTTTCTGCAGCACCTGTCTTGATTCTGGCGTGTCTAACAATGGAGGGGATTGATATGTATTCGGATATGAAGCGACGAGAAGTTGAATTCTCGATGGCGGTACAAAGTGTGGCTGCGGCGCTTCAGTTGATTCTTCTTGCGTCTCATGCCGAGGGATTGGCTGCGTGTTGGTTTTGTGCGCCTTTGTTTTGCCCAGGTACGGTGCGACGTGTTGTAGGGCTATCTGATGAGCTCTATCCTCAAGCTCTTGTTACCTTGGGAGTTGATGATGAAACGCCTGAACCTCCAGTTCGGAACGCTTTTGATGAGTTTGTCACATTTATTGATGAGAGGAGGTAAGCAGGCTATGTCGGTGGTCGCTTTAGCTGGTGGTGTCGGGGCGGCGCGTTTCTTAGAGGGTCTTGTTCGGGTGATGTCGCCTGATGAGCTGACCATCGTCGTGAACACAGGAGATGACATGGCGAACTTCATGGGTTTGTATATTTCACCTGATCTGGATATCGTTACTTACACGTTAGCAGGTATTGTAGATCCAAAGAAAGGATGGGGAATCAAAGGCGATACCTTTCAGGCGCTTGAGGTTCTTCAGGGGATGGGATTTGACACTTGGTTTGCGTTAGGAGATCAGGATTTGGGGACACATCTTGCGCGGACGGCGATGCTGCAGCAGGGATGGTCACTTTCGGAGGCGACGAAAGTTATCTGCGAGTCGTTGGGTGTTGAATGCCGGATTCTTCCGATGACCGAGAAGTGGGTGCCGACTCAGATCGTTACTGATGTTGGGCTGATGCATTTTGAAGAGTACTTGGTAAAACGGAAGGCGAAGGATGCAGTAGAGGATGTGATCTTTGATGGGATTGACGGTGCTGTGCCTAGCCCTGGCGTACTTGAAGCAATAGAACAGGCAGAGATTATCATTGTTTGTCCGAGCAACCCTGTCGTCAGTATTGGCCCGATTCTAGCTGTGCCAGGTATACGGCAAGGGATCATGAAAGCAGACGTATCGTGTGTGGGTGTCTCACCGATTATCGGAGGCAAACCAGTGAAAGGCCCAGCGGATAAGCTAATGGAAGGGAAGGGGATTGAAGTCTCTGCACTGGGAGTTGCACAAACGTACCAAGAGGTCGTCGATGTTTTGGTGATTGACAAAGAAGACCAAAAACTTGCCCCGCGGATTGAGGAACTAGGTATAAACGTTGTAGTTGAACAAACGTTGATGACAACGATGGCTCGGAAGAAGAAACTCGCACGAACCGTCCTGAAAGCTGCTAAGAAGCATAAAGGTGAATCATAGAAGAGCTTTTTTAGGTTATTAAAAACCGCGAATCACCGCAATTCTCATTTGATTCTTGACATACCTGATTCAGATAGTCATAGAAAATGGGTGTAACCCCACACCCTCTATCCCGTCCACTTCAAAAGCTTCCGGGACTGCTTTTCGCCCAATATTATATCCAGCATTCACATCTGAATTTATTAATTTTCCATTTAAAGATCTGAATAACCCTCTTTTCACTCGTTTTCCGACATAAGTTTCGTGGGATTCTATTGATTCGCTGTCGAGAAAACTGACCTTTGATGTGTGACTTTCTTCAGTCAAAATAACAACTATACCCATTATTGCTGCTTTGTATTGAACCTGTTTTAATAACATCAGAAATGGTATACCTATGAAGTTTTGATTATTACGCCTTCCAGACTTTACGCTTTGTTTCCATAGTTTGTTATAGCCAATTATAATGTTACCAAAGTCATTTTGAATACAATATTTTATTATCCGTCGAGAAATCTTGTGAAAGATGTCAATGATTTTATTATTTCTCTTCTGAACCAGTCTCTGAAGCCGTTTAGTTGTTCTCTGGATACCTTGTTTATGCTTGATAGAATACAGACGGGCTCGAACCTTGTTATAGTATTGATTGATCGATTTTATCATCCCGCCTTTAATACGCCAAGGTTTAAGCCCCGCGTTATTAACAACAGTTACGAGATTGTTAATCCCAATATCAATACTAATGAATCGGGTTTTGTTTAGTCTGAGATTCAGAGGTTTTTTGTCATAAACAATTTCAATAAGGTAATGATTTCCTCTTGGTAAGATTCTAACTTGATGAAATTTTTCTGAAACACGAGTTTTGATTGGTGGCAGTTGAGCTTTTCTTGGAAAACAAAGCAATCCATCGATGATTCGGCATTGTTGATTAGTAAAAACAACAATGGATTCTCCGTTTTTGGGTTTATATTTTGGTAACTTTGGTCTCCCTGTAAACTTTTCAGAGTTGTTACTCCATTCTTTTATAGCATTAAAAAATGATTTCCAGTTCTTTTCTAGTAACCTCAAAATCTGTTGTCCAGTCTGTGCTGGTAAGTTCTTTTAAACGCTAGTATGTTTCAGAAGATGGTATAATTCTCTGTACCGAATCCATTTTCCCTTTTGAATGAAGTTTTGACGAATATGATAGTTTGCGCAATTGTATAGATTCTTCGCTAAGTGACAAACTATAGATAGTTGATTTGTTTTTCGCAATTGTATCCGTTCAACAAGATACGTAGTTTGTCCCCCAATTTTGACTAACTTATTCTTACATAAGCGCCAGTTGTTATGTTTTGAAAACTTTTGTTTTCATTGTATTGTCGTTTAAAGAAATTATATAAGGTCCCCAACTTTGCTATGATACAAAAAGAACGGCTGGTTCAGGCGGGAGTCGCAATGATAGAGATATACAATACCCTGTCACGGAAAAAGGAGCCCTTCAAACCTTTGCATGAAGGGGAGGTTCGCATGTATGTTTGTGGACCCACCGTGTATGATTCAAGTCATTTAGGTCATGCACGGTCCATCGTCGCATTCGATGTGATTCGTCGGTATCTTGAGTATAGGGGTTTTAACATGCGATTCATCCAAAACTTTACCGATATTGACGATAAGATGATTCAACGGGCGCAAGAACAGAAAACCACAACTGAAAAACTAGCGTCCAAGTACATTCAAGAATATTTTGAGGATTTTGATAAACTTAGTGTAAAACGTGCCACGGCCTATCCTAAGGCAACAGAGCATATTCAAGAGATGATTGAGCACATCGAGAAATTAATCAAGAAAGGATTTGCCTACGAATCAAATCGCAGTGTGTATTTCCGAGTGTCGAAATTCAAGCGTTATGGGAAACTTTCTCGACAGGAAACGGGAGAGAAGGAAGCCGAAGATCAAGATGCTGGTGTAGCCGAAGAGAAGGAGCAACCCAAAGATTTTGCGTTATGGAAAGCTATGAAACCGGATGAGCCGAGTTGGGATTCACCATGGGGTAAAGGGCGTCCGGGTTGGCACATTGAATGCTCCGTGATGTCCACCAAATATCTCGGTGATCCTATTGATATTCACGGGGGTGGGCTTGATCTTGTTTTCCCACATCATGAAAATGAGATTGCCCAGTCTGAGGCATTGACTGGTAAGTCGTTTGTCCGTTATTGGATGCACAATGGTTTCTTGACGGTGAATCAGGAGAAAATGTCTAAGTCATTGGGTAATTTCTTTACAATCCAAGAAATCACAGCAAAATATGATCCGGAGATAGTTCGGTTATTCCTCATTTCCTCGCAGTATCGAAGCCCGATTGATTTTAGTGACGCACAGCTCGAGGAAGCAAAGTCCCGACTAGCCCGTATTCATAATTCTATTGATCTTCTTCAGCGTCGTCTTCGGGAAGCCCGTATCGTAGAGGCACAGAATCCCGTGAAACCATCTACGGCGGATGCAAAACTATGGGAAGCACTCTCCACCTTACAGACTGAATTTGAAGAGGCAATGGATGATGATTTCAATACCCCCGTCGCTCTTGCAAGTCTGAATACATTTCTGACAAAAATGAACTCTATCTTGACAGGTGATGAGTCAATTACGGCTGGTACGTTGCAAAAAGCCTTTGAATTGGTTGATACGATTGGTGAGGTCTTTGGATTATTCCGGGAGCGAATGAAAACCGAATCCACGGATCCTGGATCCATTGATGGGTTAGTGCAAATCTTAATTCAGCTTCGCAATCAGGCCCGGAAACAGAAGGACTTCGAGACGGCAGACTTGATTCGGAACCAGTTGAAGGAGATGGGGATTCTTCTTGAAGATGAGAAAACCGGTACTGTATGGAAGTGGAAATGAAAATGATGGCATTAATTCTTGCAGCAGGGTTTGGAACGCGATTACACCCGTTAACTCAATATCGACCGAAGGCAATGATTCCGCTCCTTGGAAAACCGATGCTTCAACATGTGATTGATTCGGTGAAGGAAGCTGGAATGAAAGACATTGTGTTGGTTGTGGGTCATTATCGGGACCAGATTGAAGACTACTTTGGAGATGGCGCACGCTTTGGTGTCAACATTGATTATGCCGAGCAGGCAGAACCGAAGGGCGAATACGATGCGGTATTGGCTGCGGAAGAACATCTTCGCAGTGATAATCGGTTCCTTATGACAGATTGTGACATTATCACAACGACTGCCCGTTTCAAAGACACACTCAAGGCGGCAAAGACCGGTGACATGGCTTTGTCACTCTTCGAGGTGCCAAATCCCTGGCAGTTTGGCGTGGTGGAATTAGATGGAACGAAAATCATCACCATTGTTGAAAAGCCTAAGAAAGGCACCGAACCAAGTAATCTTGCCGTTGCGGGGGTCTATGTTTTTACTAACGCGATTTTTGATATGATTCGTAAAACCCAAGATTTGGAGGTTGGCATTCAGAAGCTCATTGATGAAGGACATACGGTTTACGGGAGCCACTCGAAGGATCCATGGGTGGACGTTGGGCGAACCTGGAATATCCTTGAAGCTTCACCAGTTCTCTTCAACCGACTCAGAGAACAAAAGAAAGAGCCAATTGATTCATCTGCGTCGGTGAGTGAATCAGCCCATTTGATTGGTGATGTATGGGTGGGACCCAATGCACGTATCTTTCCTGGGGCAGCCCTTGTGGGACCTGTGTATGTGGGCCCAGATGCAATTGTTGGGAATAATTGTCTCATACGAGATCACGTTGTGATCGAACAGGGAGCTAGAACGGGTTTCTCCTGTGAGCTGCGAAACACGGTGATGATGCCAGGAAGTAGTATTGGGCATCTCGCCTTTGTTGGAGATAGCATTCTTGGGTTTGATGTTGAGATTGGAGCGAGTGTTGTCCTGTCAAATTACCGATTTGATGGCGAAGATGTTCAAGTTATGCTTAGGAATCAGTTGGTCTCAACCCATACTGACAAATTTGGTGCTGTTATTGGTGATACAGCGAAAGTGGGATGTGGAGTGGTTGTGTTACCCGGTCGCACGATTGGATATAATTCGTGGATTGACCCCGCAGTTGTTGTACAAAAGGATGTGTCGGATAACACGCATTTGCGATTAAAGCAATCAGTTACAGAAGTGCAACGTCGTCCAACTAAGAAATGAGCCGTTTTAGAGCTGTTTTGGCATCTTTGAGCAGCGCCTTTGCCCGCGCCGCTGTGAAAGCTTCAACTGTAACACGAATCACGGACTCGGTTCCAGAGGGGCGAATCAGTACCCAACTAGAATCAGAAAAACTGACTCGTACTCCATCAATCTGATTCACGTCCTGGACGTCTTTCCATTTTTCGAGTGTGACTCCAATCTCTGACATCACATGGGTTTTCTGCTCATTGGAACAGGTAACTGAAGCTCGGAGAAGGTGCGTGAGGGGTAATTCATCTACCAGTTGGCTTAGGGGACGTTTTGCCCAATCCAAGAGTTCGAGGATTTTGCACGCTGCAAGTGGTCCATCCGGGCAGAGATGAACTTCAGGGAAAATAAAAGGTCCCGAGGGTTCGGCACCGAGAACTGCCCTATGGTCTTTAACTAAGTTGGAAACAAACACATCACCAACACGGCACCGTTCAACACGAGCACCGTGCTGTTGGGCTACATGATCCACTACGCTTGAACTTGATACAGTTGTGGCAATGACTTTTCCACCCCGAGTTGCCAGATAGTAATCCGCGACGAGTGCGAGAAGAGTATCGCCTGCAAGAACTTGTCCCTTATTATCAACTGCGAGGACGCGATCCGCATCTCCATCATGGGCGATTCCCACATCGGCTTTGGTTGATGTGACCATTGCGCTGAGGTCGTCTAAACAGACGAAATGCTGCCATTCTGCTGCGGCTGCACTCTGAATCTTTGAAGGACCACAGTGTTGGGCATACTCTTTGCCATCTGGTGGCGTATTCAGGGACTTGACTTGTGCGTTAAGCTTCTGTAAGGCGATGGGAGTTACGAGACCGCCTACGCCGAGTGCGGCATCTAATACGACGTTATGTTTTGTTGATACATCGGTTGTGTCAATAATCGCTTTGATATGAAGAGGAATTGCCTCAAAGGCCTGGAAGTCAGCAAAGTGTTCCCAACTCACTGGATTGGCATTTGTTAGGCTAGTTTCGATGGCTTCTTGTTGGGTTATTGAAAACCCTGCGCCATCCGGGTTATGGAATTTGAATCCGTTATATTCAGGGGGATTATGGCTGGCAGTTACAATGATGGATGCATGCATCTCTTCCTTTCCAGCTGCATAGGCGATTGAAGGGGTGGGTGCCATTTCAGTTTGAGTAACTGGAATGCCGCCTTGGAGAAGTCCGCTCATGAGAGCAGAGGTTAGCATAGGACTGGTGGTTCGATGGTCATGTCCCACCATGATCTGTGGGGAGGTGTGGTGGGTTCGCAAATATTGGGCGGTTGCGAGGCCGATGCGGATTGCCAGTGGACCAGTGATGACTTCGTTGACTTTTCCTCGGATGCCGGAACTGCCAAACAGAGACTGCGTGGGTGACATTGTGTTAAACACCATTGCTTGTTGATTTGGTTAGATGGGAGCTGATTTGAGGACTTCGTCAATCCAATCGAGTCCTAGGGTGAGGAGTTCTTGTGCACGTTTTTCCTTTTGTGCCTCGGAGAAGCAACGGAAGACCGGTTCAGTGCCGGAGGGCCGAAGAAGTAACCATCCGTCATCAAACACTACTTTGACACCATCTGTAGTAATGACGTGAACTTCAGGGAAATGCTGTTTAACCATCTCTTGTGCGTGGTTGGTTACAGCATCTTTGAGATTGTTGGGACAGTCAATGGCGCGTTTTAGTTGCACATACTTGGGAAATGTATCGATGACTTCACTTAGCGTTTTTTCAAATTTCGCTAAATATTCGAGGAGGTGCGCTGTTCCAAGACCACTATCAGAGAGATAGTTGAGTCGTGGATAGATGATTTTCCCGGATTCTTCGAAGGTGAAAAGAGCGTTATGCTTCTTTGCGGCTGCGACCATGGCTGGAGGTCCAACCCGACTGTATACAACGCGGGCTTTGAACTGTCCCACAATATCTTCGACGAGATTGCTCGAGTTAATTGGTGTGACAATTGTTCCACCGCCTTCACGTGATAGTTCAATATAAGCGAGGAGGGTACCTGAAACATCACCCATTAGCGCGTGACCCGTATCATCGATGAAGAACGCCCGATCGGCATCACCGTCTGTGGCGATGCCTAAATCGGCTTTGTGTTTCTTTACAAGGTTCGCAGCTTCATCTAAGAGTTTGACTCGTAAATTAGGGGACCGCCCCGGAAATGTTGAGTCCCGTTCAGTATTCAAGCCAATAATAGTGCAATCTAACTGCTTGATAACATCTAGCAGCCATGGAATTGCCGTGCCATTCGCGGCATCGACGACGACCCGGAATTTCCTCCGACGAATTACATCTACATCGACTTGTTCAAGGACCTTCTTAACCCAGAAGGCCCCCACATCAGGTATCTGGCGAAGCTGACCGTGTTTTTTCCAGGTAACCGGTTGGGCTTCGGATGTATTGTGTTTCTCAATTTTTTTCTCGATGTCATGGGGAACTGGAGCACCATCCGTCCCGAGGACTTCAATGCCGGACATATGGGCGGGGATATGGCTCCCAGTAATGAGAATGGCTCCTGCTAAATCACAGTGGCGAGTATAGAGACTCACTGCGGGGGTGATAACTTCGCCACCATAATGGGCATCTGATCCACCAGCCATTAGCCCACTTGAGACGGCGTTGGTTAGAAGGGGGCTGCTAGTTCGGTTATCATGGCAGACCAAAATCGGCTGCCGCTTGAAAACGGTGGCCACACTATACCCGATTTGCCAAGTGATTTCAGGGCTTAATTCTTCGGGGACACTTCCACGGATGCCGCTAGTGCCAAAACACGGAGTCCATGTCATAGTGATGCCTCAAATATCCACTTTCTCTTAAACCATAGCATCAGGCTTTTAAACCGTTGTCCGAAACTTACCCAAGAAGGAAATCTAAGTGGTGTTCGGTTCCTGCATCATTGGTGAGCACCGATCCATTAGATCTGCAACCTCCCACCTCAAGACAGGCGTTTTGTGTCTCCGCCCAACTGGCGGCGACTAAATTATTTGCAGCATTTAGGTCCCGATTAATACGTAATCCACATTCGGCGCAAATATATTCAGTCTCTGATAACGCAAGTTCCGCTTTAATATATCCACAGCGAGAGCAACGTTTGGAAGAAGGATAAAACTGAGAAACTGAAAATACTTCAGAACCATACCACAGACTTTTTTATTCAAGTTGGCGGCGAAACTCAAAGAACCCCACATCAAAAATCGCACGACGAAGTCGTTTGTTTCTTACCATTTCTGTGACATTGAGCGTTTCTATAACTATTTGGCTGTGGTTCTTAGCCAAATGAGTAGTAATTTTGTGAAGCCTATCCTTCCTTATATTGCTGATACGCCAATGAAGTTGAGATAACCTGATTACTGCTTTTCTTCGATTTTTTGATCCCAATTGCTTTCTGGAAATCTGCTTGGACAAGCGTCGGAGTTTCCGTAACCGTTTAGTTAAAGGACCGGGATTATCGAATTGAGTGCCATCGGAAAGAGTTGCCAAAGTCCTAACGCCTAAATCCACACCTATCCTCGAACCACTAACTGGAGGTGGTTGCGGTTTTTCCTGTTCAACCGTGAAACTAACAAACCAGCGATTGGCTTTTCGAGACACTGTTACAGAGAGAATTCGGCCCACTATTGCAGGTTTTTCTTTTAGTCGTAATCGACCCATTCGAGGAAGTTGGACAGATTTCTCAAACACTCTTATGGTCCCAGTTAATCTGAAGCTGTCATTATACCCTTTTCTTTTGAATTTAGGAAATCCTATCTTTGTATCTTTCTTGATTCCTCGGAAGAAATTCTTGAACGCTCTATCTAGATCTCTGAGTGCTTCTTGTGGAGCACATTTTGAAACCTCATACATCCAGGAAAATTCAGATTTTTTTAGACGATTTAATTCTCGATGTTGTTCAATCGCATTTGTGAACCGTTCTTTTCCAGTCTTTGTTCGAAAAAGGCTAATCCGATTTTCTAGCCCCCAGTTATAAGCAAACCTAGCACATCCTGCATGTTTCAATAACAATGTCCGCTGTTGATTTTTAATTCATATTTGTACCCTTGAATAATGGTCATTGTTTTTGTCATTGCAGCCTAATATGTTCAAGTGACATTACGCTTTTAAACCCCTTTTTATAGACGGTTTTTTTTGCAATGCATAAAGCAAAGAAGTTAAATTGGCAGACTCCTTTTAGGAGATTAGGATGCGGGTCGTTAAGTCTACGGATTCCCTCGGGAGTTCTA
>JAEOSV010000158.1 GCA_016840185.1 Candidatus Hermodarchaeota archaeon
ACCTATTTCCTCTTATCCAAGATCATTTCACCTTAGAGATAGGATCAGAAGGCGGTTCAGCTAGTTTTGGACTAAACTGCTGCATTCGAACCGACTTAGCGCCTTTGCCGGGGCTTGATGTTGTGTGTGACGCGACATTCCTTCCTTTCCGTGACCATGTTTTTGAGAGAACCTGGGCCGTTTACCTTATTCATCATGTCCGTAACATCCGTGCCCTTGTATCTGAAGGATGTCGAGTCGCAGAGAAACTATTGGTTTTTGATTTCTTGCCGAATTCTTATATGCACTACTATTCTAAAATCTGGGATTGGTTCATTTTTGGGGAGAGTATCAAAGCAGTGAATTCCCAGATGCTGAGGGAAATTGATCCCAACTATCGCTCCTATAAACAATCACACCTAGGTACAATTCTTTATGTCTTTGGACAAAACAAACACTGATTCGCATCTTGGAAAAACGTTAACCACTGTTTTTTCAAACTCCTAAGAAACGGATATTCTCCCCATGTCTACTAAGGAAATTATCGGTTTCTGCACTAATTTGGAAGAATCTTCCACTGGATTTGAGTTCTCGACACTAGTCTTAAATCCAACATAGGCATCAAAACACCAAGTAACCGCCAATTATTGTCAGGTGAACTGGTCATGTCAGATAAAGCTCTTAGAAGGACACTCTGCGAATTATCGGAGGCCATTGGGATTTCCGGGTTTGAAGCTGAAGCTCAAGCCATTATTCAAGAAGCAATTGAACCACTGGTGGATGAAGCCTGGATTGATCCATTGGGTAATCTACTCGCGATTCGGAAGGGTAAACAGGATACACCACGGATACTTCTTGATGCGCATGTGGATGAAATCGGATTTATCGTGCGGTATATTCATGATAATGGATTCCTCCGGCTCACACCCATTGGTGGGTGGGATCCCCGTATCCTTCCGGGGCACCGCGTTGTTATTCGACCTCATGGCACCAAACCTTCAGAACGTATTTTTGGAGTCATTGGTGCTTCTCCTCCACACCTAACAACGATTAAACAGCGTGAAACTGTCATCGCTCTTGAGGATTTGTATGTGGATATTGGTGTCGCGTCTAGTGATGCTGTTGATGCACTGGGAATTCGTGTTGGGACTCCGATGACGGTGTGGCAACCTTTCATTGAGCTACCGGATGATTCGGTGTCTGGCAAAGCATTTGACGATCGCGTGGGATGTTTAATCATTATTGAAGTGTTGAAACGAATGGCTAAAGCAGGGGATCATAAATCCACACTGGTGATGAATTTCGCAGTTGGTGAAGAGGTTGGAGGTCGAGGTGCTCGGACCGGGGCATATACTTTGGAACCGGATGTGGCCTTAGCATTGGAATGTACCTCAGCGGGCGATATGCCAGGAATCCCCCAGCACAAGTCTCCTACAACTCTTGGAAAAGGCCCTGCGGTGACTGTGGCCGATCGAACGTTGATTGCTCATCCCCAAGTCCTTGCAACTCTTGAAAACGTTGCTGAGAAGGAGAAGATTCCTTTTCAGTACAAGCAGCCATTGGGTGGAGGAACAGATGGTGGCCCTATTTCGCAAAGTCGTAAAGGAGTTCCCACGGGTGTGGTTTCAGTTCCTTGTCGGTATATTCATTCAGCGATTTCGCTACTTCGGTTTAGTGACATTATGGCATCGATTGACCTCGTGTATGGATTTACACGGGCTTGGAAACCATAGGAGATGTAATTGAATGGACATTCCTACTGTTGAAGATTTACTGCGTGGAGAAAATAGCATCTTTCTAGCAACCTTGGAAGCCGACCAACCGCGGGTTCGCCCAGTGACCCTTGTAGAAAATAACGGACAGCTCTTTGTTCTTACAGGCACTGCGGATGCAAAAGTATCACAGGTGAGAAAGAACGAGAAGGTGGAGGTTGTGCGTCTCATTCGCTTTGAAGAGGGAGGAGGGTACGTGCGATTTAGTGCGGTGGCGAAAATCATTGACGACCAAAAAATACGGACTCGAGTCGCCAAGGCAACATCGTTTTTTAACAAGTATTTTCAATCTGCAGATGATCCAAAGTTCACGTTACTTCACTTACATCCAAAGAAAATTGAATACATGAAACCCGGACAGATGTATCCTGACCCAGTTGAGAAACTTGAATTCATAAGTTAAGCCTTGAATTTTGAAGGGCAGGGGAACTTATTTCAAGGTGAGTAGGTACTGTTCTGTAGTTGGGACAGTACGCGGTTTATCGGGTTCAGGTGAATGAACCGGTGTGGGTACGGTGACGTAGTGCGATGGAGCAGAACAGTATTGGTTCTGAGGCAACGAGTCTGGTCCTTCAGCCTTCGCTAAAACTTGAAGAGAACGTCGTTAAAGTGGAAGGCGAAGAATTCCCGCTCTATAGTGGCTCAGTGGACTATTGGCGAATCCCTTCAGAGAAATGGGGTGAAATCCTTGAACGGATTGTCGGAATTGGGTTTCGTGTGATCTCCATTTCGATCCCATGGAATGTCCATGAGGTCGCAAGTGACCTCTTTGATTTTGGCACCACTGATAAAAAACGAGACGTTGAAGGATTTCTCACGCTATGTCGAGAAAAAGGACTTTTTGTTATTGTTCGTCCCGGACCTTGTATCAATGCCGAATTGAACTATTATGGTTTCCCCAAACGTGTTCTCTATGACCCTGAAGTTCAAGCACTAAGTGCCTATGGGACACGCGTGATTGTACCTGCCACACCGAATCCATTCCCCATGCCTAGTTATGCGAGCGAAAAATTCTATGAAGAGATTTCCAAATTCTTTGATGTCATCTGTCCCATAATTGCGCGACATCTTGCTCCTGGAGGCCCGGTTATCGGTGTACAGGTTGATAATGATTTACCGCGAGTTTTCATGAATGGACCCTTTAGTGCAGATTACTCATCCCATGCCGTTCGATGGTATCATGAATTCCTTACGAGCAAGTATCCTTCAATTGGAGGGTTGAATCGTGCCTATCGGACGCGATATGGCGAGTTCACTGAGATTGAACCCCCTCGCGCTCTCGCCACCACCGAACGAGAAGCCCTGCCGCGATATCTTGATTGGATGGAATATCAGGAATACTATGTTGGACTAGCCCTCAGTGTCATTGCGAGCTTATTGTGGTCAAGAGGAGTTCGTGGAATTCTCACATCACACAGCACTCGCACCTCCTTCCCCACTTTACCCCTCAATGTTGGGCGTACAGAAAGAGAACTTGATTTCCAGGGTGTTGGACTCTACCTTGGACGATCCCACTATGACCTGATTCGTCGAAGCGCCTTATACCTAAGCACCGTGAGTAACCTACCGTACATATCAGAGGGTGGAATGGGAACCTGGCCTTGGGGTCCTGGACTCCAATTTGAAGACCAACAATTTGCCTTGTTAGTCGCTATGATGTATGGTTTTCGCGGATTCAATGCCCATATGCTTGTAGAACGAAATCGATGGCTTGGAAGCCCAATCGCCCAAAACGGAATTGTTGATGATACCCAGTCTGCATTTCTTAAACGGATTCTAGAGATCTTGAAAGAAGTTGAGTTTCATTCATTACAACGTAATGTCCCTGTTTTGTTACTTCGAAACTTTGAGTATGAACGCCTTCACGGAATGTGTAGTAATTCCAACTGGCTGACTCATTTGCTCGGAATCCCAGACGACTTGCTGTTGAGTAACCGCACCTTCAGTTATACCGAAACGATTCAAAAATCCTATCCAGCTCTTTGGGGGGCGTTCTATTGGGGATTGACCCGATCAAAGATTCCCTTTGCTATCGGGGATACAGGCATGGACCAACCTGCCTTAAACCGTTACCATGCAATCGTCATTCCCAGCTTTGATTTCATGTCAGATGAACTTCAATCCAAGATAGTTGATTTTGTGGATCGAGGAGGGTCCGCCATTCTTGGACCCGAACTGCCCTACTTAGGAACCGATATGCGACGTTGTACAACAATCGCAGAAAGAGCCGGAATTCAACCTACGACAACACGTCGACCAATTGTTGGACTTCATGATCCCTTTTCTCTCACTGAAAACAAAGTTCGTGTCGGAAACAAAGTTGCTGGTGGAATAGCAACATTGGGAAAGGGGAAGGTCGTTTATTTGGGAATAACCCTACCTCCCACTTCAAATCGAGACGATGCATTTGAAGCGGAAACTGTTATTACAAAATCACTCAAGCATCTGAAACTGCCCGTTGTGGGGGATGACAAGAATCCTGCCGTTGATGAGATCTATTGGGGGGTTCGAGCGCCGAAGGTAATCTTTCAAGTGAATGCAACCAATCAACCACAATCAGTTACCTTGAAGGTGGCTAAACGAGCTGTCGTTCGTAATCTGTGGACTGGGGAGCAATTACCTCAAAAAGGTCCTCAGGAAATTGAATTGAATGCTCATGATTTACGGATATTTGAGGTGGTTCGATGAGACGACTCAGTGAAGACTATGAGTTTTCAAATGTGGAATCGTCCCATTGGTTCAACCTGATATCCACATTGCCCCAATTTGCAGGCAAACGAGGAATACTTTTCCTTCTTTACCAAGGTGCCGAAATCATTCATGCCTATCATTCATTACAAGGTTCGCGACAAGATCTCACTGGTCCATTTTCAACACCGGGAATTGCGGTTCAACAAATGCAGCAGCGTGAAGACGTTGACGCGGTGTTCATGATTGAACAGGGTTTGATTGTATACCTGATGGCAAAAATGCAAGCGGCTTTCACTCCGGAAATGGATATCTTCCAATACCTGGAGCTAGCTCAATCAGCGATGGAAGAAGAATTCGGCAGACGGTTCTACGTCTGGCCTAAACAATTCTGGGACAAGGGGTTATTCTCGCTTTTCCACCGGATTCAGACAGCCCTCGGGGAGTTACCCTCAGATTATGTCTGCGTTTTTACGATTTTTGAAGAAAATACCATCTGGGCTAGTCTCATCATTCAAGGCATTGATGGTCAAATTCGCCGGATAACAACAACCAAAGTCTTAGAACCTCTGGGATTCGTTATTGATGAATGGCAAACCGATTATGGAAGAATCTTGGAAGTAGTCGCTCAGAAAATTGGGTCACCTACCATCGGGTTTTTCACTGATGATGAAACACTTCGGTTTCTCATGCGCAGTGAAGCCCCCCTCGAATTTATCAAGCAGGCTC
>JAEOSV010000159.1 GCA_016840185.1 Candidatus Hermodarchaeota archaeon
CCTGTCCAACCTGCATACTTGATGTCCTTGTTTGCATAGTCTCCATAACTGATATGTGGATTTCCAGAAATATCAACAGCCATGGAAACCCAGGTCCCGACTTCTTGATTATCGTCCACGGTTTCGAGTTCCCAGGCACCACCCTGCCCCAGTTGAGTGGTTGCCTCTACAACATTGGAGATGGGCGAAGGATTACCATTTTCATCAATGGCCTTGATTGCAAAGTAGTAAGTGGTATCTGACCAAAGTGGTGTCACAGTAAATGTCTCTGGAGTTCCGAATGGTTGCGGAAGCGGCTCACCAGGAACTTGTGTGGAAGTGTCCCAATTAACCTCAGTCAAAGGTCCATCTAATCGGTACCTTAAATCATACATGTAGGCGGTTCCAATTGTACCATCATCTCCTGTGGCAGTCCATGCAAGGGATACTGAATCAACAGTGGTTCCTGGTGATGTCATGTCCCCTATCATAGCCGGGGAGATCGTATCTGTGGATTCAGATCCTCCCACAGCTTTCATTGCATTGAGCCTTCCTCCGGTTCCAACCAGTCCAGCAAGTGATGGAAGCACATCCACATTATCGAGAATGCGCGATTTCACTTGCACGATAGATTCTGTTGGAAACTCTGCCATTACCAGAACTGCAGTACCGGAAACATGGGGGCAAGCCATGGAGGTTCCAGTCATGGTTCCATATCCAGTTGGTTCGTGCCAAGTAGGAATGGTAGACATAACATTCACTCCCGGTGCTGCAAGGTGTACCCAGGATCCATGTGTAGAGCCCGACCACAGCTCGTCGTTGTAATCAGTGGCGGCCACGGCGATTATGTTTTCCAGGCCATATCCAGCAGGCATCTGTTTCCTGGTGTTGCCCCTATTGCCCGCGGAAGCCACGAACAAGGCACCAGAGGCTGCAATGGCGTCCTTTTCGGCCTTGGAGTTCTTACCACCGCCATAGCTGTTGCTTGTTATTCGCACGATCTTGTTGCCTAAGTCGTCTTCAAACGAGGCGGCATAGTTGATGGCTGCAATGGCATCATCGGTGGTCCCACGACCTGACTGGCTCAGGAATTTTATAGGCATGATCTTGACATCCCAACTCACGCCTACGACACCAATTCCATTGTTGCCTACTGCACCGATCGTACCCGCAACATGTGTTCCATGACTACGGTCATCCCATGGGTCATTATCATCATTGCGGAAGTCCCAACCACGGATGTCGTCTATGAATCCATTGCTATCGTCATCCACATCGTCAAAATCCTCCTCCCCGACAACGCCAAGTGGAGGATGATCTTCTCCCGGGTTGATCCAAATGTTATCCGCCAGGTCCTCATGTGTGTAATCCACACCGGAATCGATCACACCGACTACCACGGTTGATGTAGTCCTGACCTCCCATGCTTCTAGGGCATCAATGTCCGCATCCATTGCACCGCCAGTTTGGCCCAGATTGTGAAGTCCCCATAAATCGTTTCTAAGGGGATCATTGGGTATGGCTTCTGCGTAGCGGTAGTAGTTAGGCTCTGCAAAGCGAATTTCGGGATTTGCGTTGAGTCTACCGATCGCACTCACAACTGGCATGTCTTTCGGGAGCTTCCAGTGTTGAACATCTATATTGGAAAACTCTTGTATGGTGTTGGCTCCCAAGCCTTTTCTGAGGCCCTCAAGTTTGTTCTTTGAGCCGGGTTGAAAGCCTACCAAAATCTCCCCTAGAACGTATTCTGGTTCCTTTGCACTAGGGCCTGGCGCAGTATTTTTTATATCTTCCAAAGACCGATCATCTATTACTGGATACTCAGGCAATTTCTGTTTCTCTCCTCCACTGACCACAGGTATGGTCATAATCACGAGCATGGACACTACTATTAAGCACAATAGTACTTTTCTCAACTTCATTTTATTTTCCTCCTAATCTAGCGTTTTTCTTCCTCAAATTTAGAACCGCCGCCAATCGGGTAAGGAGCCATCGTTTGTAAGGGTGGTAATGTCGCCTGTGCTGAATTCGAAAGAGCAGATCTTTGGCTTCCTTCCAGTTTTCTGATATACTATCTTGGAGTTGTCAGGTGACCAGCTAGGTAGTATTCCTCCCTCAAGAACTGAAGTCGCAGTTCCAATCTCTATGTCCACTGTATATATCGTTCCAGCATCATAGAATGCAAGAGTGTTACTGCCCTGACGTGCCCAATCAACCCATTCTATGTAGAACTGCCCCTTCAACAATGTATGTGTGGTCATCCCAGTTGTCTTCTCTATTACTTTCATATACCGATCTCCTGTTGATTCTTCTACCTCGGCAAAGGCCATATGAGTTCCAGCAGAATTCCAGGTAGGAGATTTAATCATTGTGCATCCACTAGGTGAAGTGTAGATGACCTGGGTTGGACCACCATCAGCTGGAACTACACAAAGCTCATCTTGACCTGGGCCATCAGGCACTTCTGCGAAAGCGATCTCGTCTCCCAAAGGTGACCAAGCTGGTCCACGAAAGAAAAATCCGTTTACAAGCAGCTGAAGGTTGCTCCCCTGGGGAACACCATCCACCACAGTAACATCAATCCGCCATACCCCATCGATTCTACTTTCAGGGACATTGGGGACATATGTATAACCACACCACGCTAGACTTGTAGCATCCGGCGACCAAGATATACCCCAACAATTGAAATATTCTTGGTATATCATAGCCTGATTTGTACCGTCATCATTCATTACTACTATCTGATTTTCATTAGGGCCAGATGTTGGTTTAAAGATAGCGATTGCCGGATCTGCAGGTGGGTCATCAGGTGGTGGCTTTGGCGGTTTCTTTGCATAGGCCATAGGTATGGCCATGCTCACAAGCAAGGACACTATCAATACGCATAGTATTGCTTTCCATAGTTTCATTTTCTATTCCTCCATTATTTATTCTTTCCAGATTCTTCCAACTATCAAGATTCGTAAATCTAAATGTGACATTAATTGGATAGAACTGGAGTGGGTACTATCTTACACATTCATGAAATCAGATACAGTTACGTATCAAGGCAGTTTCGCTACCCAGCTGTCAATATTACCATTGTAGGTATGATCGTAGCAGTCCTCGTTGGCAGGGAAATCATCTGCGATTGTGTGTCCAGTGATGTAAGCGGTACCGGCCATATCCACTGCTAAGAAATGGGCCTGATCGCCTACCGTCCCACCTATATATGTTGAGTATACCAACGCACTACCGGTGGGATTCATGATGGTGAAGAAGGCGTCCGAATTGCTGGATTGATCTTTTCCACCATTACACGATTCATCGAAGGCATCAGGAGTAGTCGGGAAATTATTTGACCAGGTAGAGCCGGCGATATAAGCATTGCCCTCCGAATCGACGGCTATGCCCCACGCTTCCTCATCTTCTTTGCCACCTAAGAACGTGGAGTAGACAAGGTCGCTTCCATCAGCGTTCACCTTAGTAACAAAAGCATCTTGACCTGTGCGACGAGTGTCGAAAGCCCCATCCGTTGTGGGAAATCTGGGAGAACCAGTTCTACCTGTCAAGTAGGCATTTCCTGATGTGTCAACGTCTATGGAAAATCCTTGCCCGCTTCCAATGATGGTCGAATACACCAACTCACTCCCTGTGGGATTCAGCTTTGTTACGAATACATCTCTTCCATCGCTGGGTGTCGTATCAAATGCCCCAGGTGTTGTCGGGAAGTCTCCGCCCGCATGCCCGGTCACATAGGTGTTTCCTGAGGAGTCAATGTCTAGACCAAAAACGGCCGAGTCCATGCCAAGGAAGGTCGAGTAGACCAGATCGCTCTCCCCGCCTCCGGCAGGATTCAGCTTTGCAATGAAACCGTTGCGGTTGTTCAAATGAACGCCGTTGAATGTCGGATCATATGCACCAGCTGTGGTCGGGAATCCCTCAGAATCTGTCCAACCTCCTACGTAGATGTTTCCAGAGGCGTCGACGGCTATTTGCTCGCCTACGTCGAATCCCAATCCGCCAAGGAACGTGGAGTAGATAAGATCGCTTGCTCCGTTACCAGCGGGATTCAGCTTCACGACGAAAGGATCCCAAGCATCATTGTAAGTCGTGTCGTATGCCCCGGGTGTTGTCGGGAAGTTGTCATCGGCCGTGAATCCGGTCACGTAGATGTAGCCATTAGCATCAACCGTGATAGACATCCCAGCCGTATTACCCCAGCCGTCTCCACTCAGGTAGGTCGAGTATAGGAGTGTAGTCAGTGTTGGATCAAACTTGGCTATATAGGCGTCTGCAGGATCTGGAGTGGTGTCGTAGGCACCAGGTGTGGTGGGTAAATCAAGCGATTGTGTCTGACCAGTGATGTAGACGTTTCCATCTGCGTCCAAAGCAATCGAATTCCAAGGATGTGCACACTCGCGGTCACTTCCTCCAAAATAAGTCGCTGGTATAGGGGGTAGTGGGTCATCACCATTACCTGGTTTTCCCGGTGGTTTGTCAGGTTTTGGCGCACTTACCATTGGTAAGGCCATGCTCACAAGCAAGGACACTATTACGAAGCTGATTAACAGCTTTCCATGCTTCATTTTTCTTTTCCTCCTGTTTTTTTTAGCTAATGTAATTCACAAACACGACTCGATTTTGTTATGAAGGTCTTGAAATAGCTTGCTAATTTCATAACCTATGGTGTATGTATTACAATCTGACCTCCTCCGAGTTCGGTTTCTTCTTTATTATCGTATATAACCTGTTCAATACCCGGTACATCCTCTTCCCAAATCTTAATTCTAAATCTGTCAGTGCTACCGCCATTGAGCATTCCATCGACTGCCGTTATCATAAAATGATAACCATCTTCGCCATTGATTGAGCCAGTACCTTTGAACTTAGCTTTAGCTCCTGCAATAACCAGCCATTGATATGAATCAGAATGGAAATTCAGATCGGCAACCTTGAACTTGAACTCCGTCTGTCCCATGGGTTCTTGAGCACCTTTTTTGTATTTGGCCACAAAGCCGAAGGATGCTTTTCCCACAAGTGAAGGATCGGGTTCGTACGCGCCTTCAGGAGAGTTGATCCAGCCACCACCTGTTACGAATCCTCCAAAGGGATCATAGATGACCACCATTGCGGGTAGACCATCAACTGTGTTCGCCGTACCTTGTAATCCATAACTATCTGTAACTAAGAGGGTAACAGAGTAGACACCCGCATCTGTGAAACTAATGTCATCACTTACCGTTCCTCCACCAGTATCTTGCGTTACAGTTCCAGGAACGGATATGATACTGCCCCCTGATTCGAATTCCCAAATTGCAGTGTGTGTATCACCAACATCAGTGTCTGTGAATGTAGCTGTGAATGTTACTGGACTGTTTACTGGTGAAATAGTTCCTGACGCGGGTTCATTTATGGTTACATCAGGTGGATCAATTGTAAGATATCCCACTACAAACCAAGATAGGCACGATACCTCACAACATATTATGTTGTTATTTATATCACGAGACACAATAACAGTAGGCACCCATATATTTCCTTGCCAATGGTAGATTTCGAGTTCCTCTTCAGATACAGTTAGACTTGTATCATCATAATGTAAGCATATAGTTATTGGACCAGTGTATTCTGCTGTGGTGGAGATATCATAGAAGTTTCCAGCTCCTACTATATGGAAATTTGCTAGATCAGATCCAGGATATTCCGCACTTGGGATGGCAGTTGTTTCACCTCCAGAAGGAACCTCATCGAACATCACAGAAACACCAGGATATGGATTTACTAGGACATCAGTTCCAACGGGTGTAGGTTCAGGATAGCTGGCCGTCCAATCGTCAAAATGTGCTTCTACTTCCCATGTGTATAATCCGACATTACCCCAATCAAGGTATGTGGCCAAATCATCTGTGGCTTGGAACACGAACCTTCCATTTATATAGAAATCGAATTCGTTGTCCTTGATATTTGCTGTAATTGTGTTCCAGTCATTTAGAGCAATGTCGACTGGAACCCTAGCCGGATTCTCCCAGAATCCATTCTTGATGGTCCAAAAATCCAGCCAAACATCAGAATACGGTGTATTCCAGTCACCAAAATAGGTGGGCCAATATTCACCGCTAGAAAGAAAGATGATATAATGGTTCATGTCACCCTGGTATCGGAAAACAAGACCATACCACCATGAAGTAGGATTCCCAATAAGCTTCATCTTAGACTCTATTATATAATCGTCGGTGGTTGGGGTTGTCTCCATGACGGAAATCATATCATAATAATTATAGGTTGGTCCCCCGCTATCGCTATTATCATCAATGTCATCCTGGGAGTATTCACCAGTTGAAACATCCCAATTGCCAGTAATCTCATTCCAGTGAAGGGCGTTCCCATCCTGAAAATCGTCGAAGTACGGGAGATTCTCGCCCAATCCTCCCGCTGGCGTCGCTAATAGATCATCCGTTCCCAAATGAAATTCTGATGATACCACACAACTCATTTCATCGGCCCCATAGTCCTTAGACATAGTAACAATTGGCCACTGGTTTCCACGTAAATGATGAATCTCGAGACTCTGCTCTTCTGCCCATGAGAGGCCAGTATCATCATATGTAATACACACAGTTATGTCATCTGTATAAACCGCTGTGGTGGATATATGATAGTACACCCATGGAGCTCCAGACAAAGACAGATAGAAGTTGTCTAGATCAGGTCGGAGATCATTTGTACCCGAAATTACAATGGTCTCACCTAGTTCTTGAACTCTATCGAAAATCACAGAAACATCAGGGTGTGGATCGACTTGGCAAGGCTCCCCAGGAAGTGTATCGACAGGCATGCCCGCAATCCAGTCGTCAAAGTTCACTATTGCACTATCTGTATATAGCCCCACATTGCCTGAGGTTAAAGTACTATCCATGACCTCTAACACGAGATTCCCGTTCATGTAAAAATTGAAGATATCTCCCTTGATGTCAGCTGTCATTACATTCCAGTCGATGGGGACAATGTCGACAGTGACCGCACCCCGCATATCCCACGTCCCACCGAGGTAACCCCACATCTCTAGGTGATTCTCATTACTATTCAGAAGAATGGAATAGTAATTCATGTCATCCTGGTATCGGAAAACCAAACCAAACCAACCATTAGCAGACGAACCCTGCTTCACCTTTACTTGTATCATATAATCGTTGGTAGTGGGAGGTGTTAGCAAGACAGATAACATGTCCCAGCCGTAGTGGGTAGCACCACCATTGTCATCAACATCGTACTGGATATACTCACCACCCGTCTCGACCCAGTCGCCGCTGATCTCGTCCCAGCCATCGTTGATTCCATTGTCAAAATCGTCATAATAC
>JAEOSV010000160.1 GCA_016840185.1 Candidatus Hermodarchaeota archaeon
GTTAAAAGGGAACGTGAGCTGGGTTTAGACCGTCGTGAGACAGGTTGGATTCTCTCTTTTGGGTGCGATGGGTGATTGAGGGTAAGGTCCGCTCGGTACGAGAGGAACGGCGGATCGCAGCCTATGGTGTACCGGTTGTCCGAGAGGGCACCGCCGGGCAGCTACGCTGTGCCCGATAAGCGCTGAAAGCATCTAAGCGCGAAGCGGGTCCCGAGACGAATCACCCAATCCGCGGTTATTGGATGAATAGTCCACACTGGGCTAGGCGACTAGAACAGTGAACTGTGGACGAAGGCTCCGGTAGAAGACCGGTTTGAACGAGCGGCTGTGTACGCATCGAGCCTCGGCGAGATGTTGAGCAGGCCGCCACGTACCGCCTAAGTGTGCTGGTTTCGAAAGGAATCATAAGCACTGGTTCTGGAGCGATATTGTCTTTGGGGTATACGACCACCACTTTCTTTTTTCATTTCAATTATTTCGTAGGGATTTTTGAGCTTGCCTAGTCTATGGTAGTGGGAGGCAGGCTAGTGTGTCATTGAGAAGTAAATCCTGGATTCAGTCGTATCAAGAAGTTGAGACAACATGGGGTCTTGAGCCAGATTGGGTGCTCATGGAATATCAGAAACTGTTTGGCCCGGGTCCTGTGTTGGATCTTGGTATGGGTAATGGACGGAACGCCTTATTCTTTGCTAAGTTAGGTTTTGAGGTCGATTGTGTCGATATGTCCAAGACATGGGTGAAGAAATGTCAGAATCGAGCCAATAAGGAAGGGCTTCAGATTTCCGTTCAAAGAGCGGATTTGCGCACATTGGACATTCCTAAGCGACGTTATTCGTTGATCATTGCCTCGAAGGTTTTGCAGTTCTTTATGAAATCCGAGATTGAAGTTTTGGCTGAAAAGATATTCAATGGCTTGGCTAAGCGAGGATGTGTGTATATACGAGTGTTTTCACCTGATGAGTTCGAATACTACATTGCTCATAAGCAAAAAGTTCAGATGGTTGAACCGAATACCTACTTTGTACCCCGATACAAGTTACATTACCATTTCTTCACGCGAAAAGAAGTGTTGGATTTATTCTCAAAGCTAAAATCAATTCATTGTATCGAAGGATTGCAATCCAGTCTAAAATTTAAGAAACCTCGAAAAGAGTGGATTATTGAATACATCGGACAGCGCATGCGTTAATCACTGGAAATTTATACCGGTTTCTGGAAGCATTTAAGGTTAAACTTCCCTTGAAAACATATCAGCTTTCTTCATCTCTGGAGTTGAAACACATGAATCACCGCTGGTGGATTTTCCTTCTTCCCATTTTGCTCGCTTCAATCTGGATGATTCCTGATACAAGCGGTATGAATCAGCAATCTCTCACCCCTGATTATTGGCCCACTGATGAATGGCGCGTGTCACCACCGGAGTTACAGGGGATGAGTTCGGCGGTTCTCCAAGAGTTACATGCTTTTACGCAAAGTCAGAACTTACCGTTGGATTCCTATATGATCGTACGGCATGGATACATTGTGTATGAGGACTATCCAGGATCCTATGATAGTGATGATTATCACATTCTCCACTCCGTGACGAAAAGCTTCACGTCCGCATTAATCGGGATTGCCATCGCGGAGGGTCTTATTCCCAGTGTAGAGACAACGGTCATTGATCTATTCTCTGACTGGACGATTGCGAATCTGGATGGCCGGAAAGAACGGATGACAGTTGAGAATTTACTGAATATGCGGGCGGGGATTGAATGGGATGAATGGACCTATCCTTACACCGATGGACGCAACGACCTGGTGCAAATGATTTACAGCACAAATTGTATCCAATTTATGCTCGACCGACCAATGGCAGCAGAACCTGGAACCACCTGGGTTTACAACACTGGGGCGTCGCATCTCCTGGCCGGGATAATCCGTGAGACCAGTGGTCTGGTTCCCCAGGATTTTGCCTTCGAACACTTGTTCGGTCCACTTGGGATTTCGAATGTGTTTTGGACACGAGACCGGAATGGCCTGAATTTTGGTGGCAGTGAACTCCACCTTCGACCACGTGACATGGCAAAATTTGGATTACTTTACCTCAATGATGGTCAATGGGATGGTGCCCAAATAATTCCAGCAAATTGGGTGGACGAATCGCAGCAATCAGCAACTATGCCATGGTCAGGGACAGGGTATGGGTATCAGTGGTGGAAACAGCTCTATGCAGGCACCTTTGAAGCCCGGGGATTACACAGCCAATGGATTATCGTTCACCCAGAATATGACCTAGTAATCGTTCAAACAGCTTCAGATTTTGAAGGCGACATCAACGTGTTTCAGTTGGTAGACTATGTTCTACGTGCCGTCGAAGAATTCACACCCCTTAATCCAGCATCTTTGGGGTTAGGGCTAGTGATAACAGGTGCGGTTTTGGTTCCGGTCCTCATCGTTGGTGTCTATTTCCTTCGAAAACGACGCCTTTCTCCGAAGTAGACTCATTTGTTAATTGTGGAGTCTATAAGGGTGGTTGCAACGGATGCAATGAAAACATCATGGCATCTGAAAGAGCATCTCTTGCGAAAGTGCTTGTGGCAGGAACAAAGAATGTTGGGAAAACCAGTCTGGTCAACAGCTTGGTCTTCGAAGGATTCACTGAAGTCACCCCAACCATCGGGGTTAACTTTGCCCAAAAAATCTGTCA
>JAEOSV010000161.1 GCA_016840185.1 Candidatus Hermodarchaeota archaeon
ATATCCCCAAAATAAAACGCTCAACGTAATCTCCATCATTAACTCCAACAACCAGTGATTACAGCTATACAATTATAGACATCGTCTATCTTTTTAGTATGATAGCTACGAGAGTCTACCAGGTGTGTTTAGATGCCTGAAATGCCCCCACAAGACACGATGTTCATTATTGATATGCAAAAATGCAAGGTGAAAGACTTTGAAACCTCGGGCTGGATCTTAGATATCGGCGGAGGCGGCGAAGGGATTATTGGACGTCTGAAAGGCTCCATGGTCATCGCCCTCGATTTGAAAAAAGAGGAGCTAGAAGAAGCGCCAGCGGGTCCGTTAAAACTCATCATGGATGCAACTAAGTTGCAATTCCTCGATAACACCTTCGATACTGTCACCGCGTTTTTTTCGCTCATGTATTTTACCATAGAAACTCGACCCCAGGCCTTCCAGGAAGTGGTCCGCGTCCTTAACTCGGGTGGTCGATTTCACCTGTGGGATGTGACGATTCCGCCCCAAACGGATCCGGAAAAGATTTGGTTCGTCGTCCCGTTAACCATCCAATTACCTAACGAGGAAGTTCAGACTGGCTATGGTGTCAGTTGGAAGGGACGTGAACAAACCCTTGAGGATTATCTTCAACTTGCCCAACAGAATGGACTCAAAGTGATATCTCAACAGACCACAAATCACATATTTTACTTGGAATTAGAAAAGTGATTACCTGTGTTCTTAACATATCTACTGGCTGGCCTTACCCACCAAGTATTCATTTTTCAATTATTTCTAAAAAATCAAGTCTAAAAAAAGAATCAAGGGGGTGCAAAGACCCCCATTCAACGCCAAAGTAGGAAATTTGAGCTCAATGTCTATCCGGGTCAACGGATTTTCCTTGGTTCTAGGTGTAACCCATCAACCAGCTCGTCTTTGGAAGATAAAGCCGATGAGTATTAGAAACCAGCCGGTTGTAAAGGTGCTAACTATAGTGAGTGCGAATTGACTGAAGAAAGAACCGTATCCAGGAAGCATGAGAAGCCACCCACCAAAGAAATACGCTAAGCCGATGGCCCAGATTATACCTCCAAGGAGAATCACCCAAGTCCAAATTACCTTCGGGGAGCCTCGGTTTCTATCCTGTCGTGTGTACTGAAATGTGGCATATAAGGGAATTAGGATCATGTAGAGGATGACAAGGACAAGTCCTGTCGCTAGCCATGCTGTCTCATAGAGCGAAGAGACCGCTAAGGCTCCAACCATGAGCCCCCAATAGATGATGGACCCGATGAGGGGAAGAATGAATATCCATTTGCGGGCATTGAAGAAGTCTGGAAAGGCAAAGATGATTGCGTATAGCAAGATAAGAAACATATAGAATCCCATCATGCCAAAGTCAACGTAGACACCCCACAGTGCCCAATCAATACTGGAGAGTATGTTCAACCGCGTTAAATTGAGGACCAGTTGGGATGCCAGTACACTTAGGAACATTAAGAATCCTAAGAGTGAGAGTGTTCTTCGTCTACCCGAACTGGTGAAAACACCCCATAATGTGAGGATAATCAACAGGACCACTGGAACAAGGCTCAGCAGTCCAATATTGTTTACATACATTTCAAACTGCATTGAGGATGACCTCAAACCGCCTGCTTCTGTCTAACTAGTATAAAAAATATATACCGAAAAGCAACTTCATCCGTTTACAACAAATAGCCGTAACTAAGTGTCTAAAAACTAATGGTTTTTCATTACTGACTTCAACGGTTCAACAGTGGATTCTTGGGGCACTGGACATAAATATGACAAGTTGGCTCTCAAGTCTGGGTGTTCTTTACCATGATTTTTCTCATTCTATCCTTTTTTCTAATTGTGACCGCCATTTTAACAATCTACTTTTGGGTAGATTTCTTTTTCAAGGGCACTGTGAAGGTGACAAAGGAAGAGTGGTATATCAAATTTGAAAAAGCGTTTCCGGTCGCTGACTTTTGGATGGCTGGGTGTGCACTCATTAGTGCTATCGGTCTTCTATTCGGACTGTCCTTTGGTCCATTCTTTGCTCTCCTAGCTGCCAGTTCGTTGATTTTCCTCGCCCTCATGGACATCACCTTCAACATCCAAAATAAAATGTACCACCGGATACGGGAATCCCGAGAGATGGTGCTTGAAGTTGTAATCAATGTGTGGTGTCTGTTCCTCGGAATTCTACTTATCCTCGTGTTCTCAACGGTCTTCTTATAGTGAGACAGAGGACTTCATAAGCTAGCAATCGAACAATACGATCAGCAAGAATGAGAATCGGTGGCGTTCATTGCCTTCAGATACACAGCTGCGAGACGACCGTATTCATGAAGCCCAACGTATTATCGACAGTGGACAAACCGAGGGGGTGGTTCTCCGTTTGCTGGGCGGTCTTGCCATCCGTCAGCATTGTGAAATTATCGGATTCTGTGAACGAGACTATTCTGATATTGATTTAGTGGGGCTTCGAAAACAAATTCCCCAAATCATCAAAGTGATGGAAAGCCTCGGATATCACGAAGACCCCCAAGTTGCCATAACCTCTGAAGGCCACCGCATGCTCTTTTTGAAACCCGGTTCCACTGATCATGTTGATATTTTCTTAGACACCTTCGAAATGGAGCATTCCATCGATTTGACAGGCCGTTTGACCATTGAAGCTTACACCATTTCCATTAGCGACCTGCTCCTGACCAAACTCCAGATTCATCGACTTAACGACAAAGACGTTCGCGATATTCTCACCATCATCAAAGACGTCCCCCAAGGAACCACCGATGAACCAGGAACCCTCAATGTGACCTATCTTGCCACCTTGTGTGCCAAGGATTGGGGGCTCTATCACGATGTGACCACTAACATCGGCAAAGTTCTCCGTCTTCTTCCGAATTATTCCCTCTCACCCACAGAAATTCAACACATTCGTCAAAGCTTACACAACATTAGAACCGCCCTCGAACAAGCGCCCAAAACCCGTAAATGGCGGTTCCGCAAACGCATAGGAACGCGTAAAGCTTGGCGACGGGAAGTCGAAGACCAATCCGCGACGCTCACGTTTGACGATGATCTCCTCTCATTAAATTGACAACGACATATGCAATTTCTTATAATTCACCAATGTCCTCGTTCCAGAGTTCCGGATGCTCATCGATGAACGCTTGCATCATTTCTTTACACTCAGGTAAATCCAAATCAATGACTTCCACACCATGTGATTCCATGAATTCTGGTGCACCAGCAAACGTTTTGGATTCGCCAACAACGACCCGAGCAATCTTAAATTGCACAACCGCTCCCGCACATAGATAACAGGGCATCAACGTTGAGTACAATGTAGTGCCAGTATAGCTGCCAACACGTCCAGCGTTTTGGAGGCAATCAATTTCTGCATGCAAAATGGGATTATTGTGTTGTACGCGTTGATTATGCCCCTGCCCCACGATTGTTCCATCCTTTACTAACACGGAACCAATGGGGATTCCCCCCTCTTCGCGGCTTTTCTTCGCTTGATCAATGGCAGCTTGCATGAAAGGATCCATCGTTCGATTCACCATCGCATTTAGTATTGGAGTAGTCTTGTTGGTTTAGGTAAAAAGGTCTGTTACCTGTTGTTACGTTGCTGGAACTTATTTTATTTGTTCGAGTTTATGTAACATCTGTTGGCGATAGGTTTCTAAAGCGGTTTTTCCCTTCTCGGTGAGTTGGATAAGGGTATGGGGAATCTTATCGACGAATTCTTTGGTTATTATGACATAGTTGGCGGTTTCGAGTTTACTCAGATGTGAGGAGAGGTTCCCTCGCGTGAGACCGGTTTGGCGTAAAATGAAGAGGAAATCGGCGCTCTCGA
>JAEOSV010000162.1 GCA_016840185.1 Candidatus Hermodarchaeota archaeon
TCCATGGGTTCTGCCATGGCAGGTACCATTCAAACGGTTGGTGAGAACGTCGTTGCGATGGACAGCAATAGTGTGATAACGAAAGGTGAGATAATGAAAGCGCCTGACCTAAAGTTCCGGGTCGATTCCTTTAGGAAATTCTGGGATGGTAAGCATGGTGACATCGTGATTCAGACGAACGTTGAAGACCAACGGCTTGGGGTTGACAAATATGCGATTTCCAAGCTGGAAGTGAATGTGATTGAACGCAAGTGGGGGCAGGGCGCCAAGTCAATTGGCGGTGAGGTCCGTCTGAAGACCCTTGACCGTGCTAAGCTGCTCAAGAGTCGTGGCTACATTGTCCTCCCTGACCCTGAAGACCCCACTGTCCAGGAAGCCTTCAAGGAAGGCACATTCAAGACCTTTGAGCGTCACAGCCGTGTTGGAATGCCTGATATGAGCTGCGTTGAAGACATTGAAAGGCTCCGTGAACAAGGTGCGAAGAAAGTCTTCTTGAAGACCGGTGCATACCGTCCTGCAGCAACAGCGTTTGCCCTCAAGGTCGCTAGTGAAGCAAAAATTGACATGCTCACCCTTGACGGTGCTGGTGGTGGAACGGGAATGAGTCCGATGGCTCACATGAACGAACTCAGTACACCTACCGTGTATCTTGCGGCACAGGTGCTGAAGGGTTGCCAAATCTTGAAGAAGAAAGGCAAGCACGTTCCAGATATTTCGATTGCTGGTGGCTTTATCCATGAGGCCCAAGTTGTTAAAGCGATTGCCATGAGCAACTTCGGTGATGGTCCCTTCTTTAAGGCTGTAGCTGTC
The DNA here is from genome assembly GCA_016840185.1 of Candidatus Hermodarchaeota archaeon. The sequence goes on from JAEOSV010000162.1 coordinate 811, forward strand.
GCTCGTTCACCACTGACGGCATCAATGAAGGCTGATTACTTCATGCAGTTAGCCAAAGAAGGCAAGCTTCCAAAAGGCTTTGTCGAAGATTACACCGATGATCCGGAGAAATTCTTCGTGGCTTCCACTCATCTGAAGCACGAGTATGGCAACCGGTACAAGGAGATTCCGAAGCCTGCGATTGGTGTGTACACCTACTACGAACGCATTCGTGTTGGTATCCAGCAACTGATTGCTGGTATGCGGAAGTTCAAACTAGACCTTGTTGACCGCGACGACCTAATGGTTCTTTCACCCCTCGCGGCTGAGGTTACTGGACTTCGGATGCCTCATCAGGTTGAGGCTGACGTCTTCGATAAGATGCTTGGCTGAGAATGTTTCTCAGCCTTACCCCTCTTTTTTTCATAAATTTGTCGTGATTAGGTTTCTATGAGGTCCTGGGGATCGAGTTGCGTTTGGCAGTGGGGACATTTTCCTTTGACTTTGAGATATTCCAGGAAATGGATTCGATGGGCTTTCCCTTCACAGTGGGGGCATTGGTGTGCGGAATCGGTTGATGTGATGGCACTGTTGCAGACCATGCAAAGATGTTGTGGACCAGTAGTCGTGGATGTGGAGGTTTCGGATTGTGAGTCGTCGATGAGCTCATGAGGATCCAAGTCGGTTTTGCAGCGGGGGCAGACGCCTTTGACTTTCAGGTATTCGAGGAAGTGGATGCGATGAGCACGACCGCGACATTGGGGGCAACTGAGCGTGGCGTCGATGGGAACAATCGAGTTGTTACAGACTATGCAAACGGGTTGGGGACTGTTACAGTGCGGACAGACGGTGGTTTCAGCGAGGATGGTCGCTTCGCATTCGGAACACATAGCCAGTTGGATTTCGGCATATTGTGTTCGTGCTTGGATGTGCCGAGCTTGCTGTTTTGAACGGGCTTCCCGGCTACGGGTGGGGGTGACACTTGGTTGGATTCTACGGCTTCGGGTTTCACGGTTGATTCGTTTGCAATCGCGGGCAATGCCGACACACACTCCAATGAAGATGATAACCATGATCATCCAGAAAATGGCTTCGAAAATCCCTAATTGCACCCGTTATCCACCAACTTTCCATGTTCTCTTTAGGAATTCAGGTTTATCAGTTTAGACCTTTTATGCAGTCCAAAGGGTATTGCATCTTTTCTATGTTATGGAGTGAGGGATAGTGAAATGATGGTTAGGGGTAGATACCCCGGGCTTCTATAGCTTCGGATATGCGTGTGAGAGCCACGATGTAGGCAGCCGTGCGCATGTGTACTTTTTCCTTTTTGTGAACGTTGTACACCTCATCGAAGGCGTGTACCATGCGGTCTTCGAGCTTTGAGTTCACTTCGTTTTCAGTCCATGATTCACGAGTGAGGTTTTGCACCCATTCCATGTAGCTTACTGTTACACCACCAGCGTTTGCGAGGATGTCTGGGACAACGAATACGCCCTTCGTGTAGAGAATCTCATCAGCTTCAGGAGTTGTGGGACCATTTGCACCTTCTCCAATGATTTTTGCTTTGATTCGGGGAGCGTTTTCAGCAAGGATTACGTTTTCAAGGGCTGCAGGAATGAGAATATCGACGTCCAGTTCGAGGAGCTCTTCGTTGGTGATTTTTTTGGTTCCCGGGAAGCCAACAACGGAACGCGTCTTAGCCTTGTGTTCTTTAACCTTTAGAGAGTCAAAGCCTTTGGGATTATAAATTGCACCGCGTGAATCACTGACTGCAACTATTTTTGATCCATATTCTTCCATCAGGATTGCTGCGTGGTATCCGACGTTACCAAAGCCTTGAATTGCAACAGTGGCACCCTTCAAATCGAGTTTCAAGCGTTTGGCGGCTTCGCGAACGGTGATGACTGTTCCACGACTGGTTGCTTCTCGTCGACCAAGACTGCCTCCAACCGCGATTGGTTTGCCGGTGATTACTTCTGGAACCGCATAACCTTGGGCTTCAGAGTAGGTATCGTAAATCCAAGCCATCTCGCGCTCACCTGTATAAACATCAGGTGCAGGTACATCTCTGTATGGACCAATGATGTCTATAATTTCGTGGGTAAACCGTCGAGTCAAATGCTCCAACTCGTTTTCACTCAGTTCTTTTGGATTACACACAATTCCGCCTTTCGCTCCTCCGTAGGGAACGCCTACAACAGCAGTCTTAATCGACATCCAAATTGCTAAGGCTTTGACCTCGTCCATGCAAACTCGAGGATGGTAACGGATTCCCCCTTTGAACGGTCCAATTGCGTCCCAGTGTTGGACTCGCATTCCCTCAAAGACTTTGATACGTCCATCGTCCATACGAATTGGTAATGATACAACGAGGGCGCGTTTGGGATGTTTGAGAAGTTCGAGAATATCAGGGTTGAGATTCATGTGTTTGGCTACGATTTCGAGTTGTTGTTTTGCTACCTCATAGGGGTTGGGTTCGGTACTTTCTATGGGTTCCAAAGTGTGTCACCTCAGGCGTGTTGCGTTGGGCATTCACTTAATGGTGGGTTAAAAGTGCTTCCAAATTCCGAGTGCAGTTTTAGTGGAAGCGGGGTGAAGATACGGATTTGAAGTCGGGTCGGCGTTTGCGTTCGGGTCGTCGTTGTTGTCGTCGGAGCCGAAGTAGAGTTGCCATGGTGGAAGCGACATCCTCGGGACGATATTGATAGAGGTGATGACGAATCATAAGGAAGCGACTACGGGGATCGCTGGGATTTCCGATGTTGCGTGCAAGGTGGAGGAGTTCGTCGTCGGACATGGATTGTAATTTCGTTGCAATCGCCGGCGAATATCGTGATGGGAGTGGAGTGTTTTGATTACTGATGAGACTTAGGGTAGTTTTACTGGCTAAAAGGTCGTGTGGAGATTGGCCCAATTGAACGGTTCCCGGAACGGAAAGGGGAGCGGGTGGAGGGGTTCCTGCAGCACCACTGAGCATGGCGAAGGCAACCCTGAGTTCTTGAATCGTGTATTCGTCCATGAGCGGTTTAGCGAGGATTTGTTGAATACCAGGTTCTTTGGGGTCTTTGCTGAACTTACGAAGAAGGCGGAGTTCATCGTTGGAGAGCCCGGCAATTTTGTCAGAAAGGGCTCGAGCGCGATGAACCTTTACCCGTTTAGAAGTTACATACGGAGGACGGTTCCTATCAAACATAGTTTTATCCCTCCTCACTCGTTTTGAGGTATGGATTTGGTTGGATAAAGCTGTTCCCATTTTGGCAGCTGACCTTGGGTTGGGAAGGTTGGAAAATTAATCGGATTGACTTTTTGGCAGAGTACGTCCAAGTGCTGCGATGGTGGCCGCTACGTCCTCCCATTGATAGCGGTAGAGCCGGTTTTTGATGATGATAAGGCGAGAGCGTAAATCGTGAATATCATTGTAATGGTTGATGAGCCACTGAAAATCGTCTAGAGGGATGCTGATGAGAATATCACTGATTTCTTGAGCCGCTTTAGCCGAGGGAAGTGGAGGAGCTTCATCAGTGGGAGCAATAAGGCGTTTGGGTGGAAGAGGAGTCGTTTCTTTGAAAGGTTTCCATGGTTTGGCGTTGTCAAATCCTAGGGGTTTTTCCCTTAATGGGAGCCTGTGAACACCATCAAGTGCCGCCAAGGCTAGTCGGAGTTCGTGAATGGAATATTCATCGAGTAATGCCGAAGAGATGATCTCTTTGGCTTTCACGTCATTGGGCGTCTCGTATATGCGGCGTAAAAGAACAAGATCAGTTTTGGGAAGAAGGACGAGTTTATTGGAGAGTTCTCGGGTTCGATTCACTGGCACCTGCATGGTTTTTTCTGTAAAGTCTGGTTGTTTTGCAGGGCACATCGGAACTCGCCACACTCTTCCGCCTTGAGGAATGAGGCGATATTTAGGTCTTCGCTTTTTTGACGTGAAACCATTCAATTTGATATCATCTAATTTGTCTAGGCGCGTTATTGATGTTACGCTAGACAGCATTATAGTTGTGTGCATCTAGATAAGAGATAATTGGTGATTGTGATGGAGATTCGACAAGTGAAACGTGAAATTCGAATCCTAGGAGTGGATGATGCTCGATTTGAACGTGGTCGTGACGAGTGGACGAGGCTTGTTGGTGTTGTTTATCGGGGTGCTGAATGGATGGAAGGGTGTATCCAGGTGCCAATTCGAGTCGATGGGGATGATGTGACTTCACGTCTAGTTGAGATGGTGACGAGTTCATCGCATTATGGGCAGCTTCGAGTAATCATGACTCGTGACACGATTTTTGGTGGAGTGAATGTGTTGGATCTCCCTCGCTTATTTGAAGCAACCAATTTGCCAGTAATTGCTGTTTCGGATTCAAAACCCGATATAGGTCGGGTGAAAAAGGCACTTCAACAGATTGACCCCGAAGGATGGGAGAAGAAAGTGGTGAAGCTGTCTGAGGCTGGCCCGATTCGTGAGGTGGAGTCATGTCCAGGTCGGTCTCCGGTTTATTTGCAATGGGAGGGATTGCCATTTGAACAGGCCGTGGAGATTGTGCAGAAAACCGCAATGCATAGTCGGATTCCTGAGCCAATTCGGGTGGCACATCTCATCGCTTCGAGTTTTGTACCCGATTAATCGCTAATTAGTATTGGCTGGGTTGAATTCCAAATTGGGTGAGGAAAGATACCACGAGTTCTATTGGTAATCCAATAACAGTGGTATAGCTTCCTTCAATGGACTCGACGAA
>JAEOSV010000163.1 GCA_016840185.1 Candidatus Hermodarchaeota archaeon
AAATCATAATATCTCCATATTGTTGGTCCTGTAAAATACGAATTTTGCCTTCGCTTATTAGGTAGAGGAGGCTCAGAAAAACACGAATTATATCAAAATGCGACATGCCTTGTACAAAATTTACAAATGAGATCGGATTGTTCTTAAGACTCGCCTCACTCAATTGCGCATGTAACTGTCTCATGGATTTTGAAAGTTCAATACTCGAACCATCAAATTGTGGTATTGTGGGAATAGACTCGCTAATCGTGGTGTGTTTTCTTGTCCGTTTTTTTGGAGGAAAGACAAGTTCACGAAGTGCTTCATAGAATTCTGCTGTTGATGTTGGTCGAAGATTCTGCCGAAAGGGAGGGCGAATTGGTGGAAGGAAAATATCTTCTTCGATGACCCGGATGATTTCTTCTTCCTCTCGACCAAATTCAAGTAGGTATTCAGTTTTCAATCGGAGAAGGATGGCAGCAGAAAGCAGTGCACGACCACATATGCGAAAGTCGATGTATTCAGCTGTGAGTAAACGACCAATAAACCCATTGACAAGTTCAGCTAGGTCAAGCTCCCACGGACTTATTTTTTGTAACTCCAGAATATCCGTGAGAACCCGCCATGGTTGATGGAACCAGAATGGTTCAGGACTACTTTCAGTCAATGGTTAGTCGTTCTCCCAGTTTGGTTTTTCAATTTTGTAGTATTTGATAAGTGCATCCTATATAACCTGATGTATTATCCTGTTTTCACTAAGTTTTGCTTGTTCCTTCAATCATCAGCAAACCTTCTTCAAATTGGACTGAAAATACTTGGGATACACCATCTACTAATGCTACACCAAGAAGGATTTTTGCTAAACGGATTGTAATTTCGTTATGTGAGATAATTAGAAATTGTGAACTTTCAGAAAGATTTGCGATTAATCGAGCTACTCTTTCGGTATTATTGGGATCTAATGCCTCATCGATTTCATCGAGGAAGTAAAAAGGAGCAGGTTGATGAAGCTGGAGAGCAAACATGAATGTAAGAGCTGTTAGTGCTTTTTCGCCACCTGATAGTGCGTCAAGATATTGAATCCGTTTTCCAGCTGGACGAACTTTCATTCGAATCCCGCCCAAAAATGGATTTTCAGGGTTTTCTAATTCGAGTTGCCCCTCTCCTTGAGTAAGCTGTTGATAGACATCGGTGAAATTATTAGAAATACTTGTAAAAGCAGCCATGAATACTCGGAATTTTTCTTCCTCCGCTTTTCTCATGGCATCAAGAATCGCTTCGCGTTCTTCCCGAATTCTGCTCTCCTTTTCTAATATTTCATCATAAGCATGACGAATTTCTTCGAAACGTTCAACAGCTTTCTGATTAATCAGACCCATTTGTTCTCTTTCCTGCTGTAGAGAAGAAATTTGTCTCCGTAAACTATGAACTTGAGCTGGTTCCAAGGGAAGCAGGGGTGGTTCTAAGCCCTCTGTTTTCTCCTTTTGAGCGTCGTATCGCTCTTGCCACTGCTCAATGCGGCCTTCAACCTTGGAGCGGTTAATTGTTTCCTCATTAATTTCCGCGAATAGTTCATCGATTAAGCTATCGAGTTGGCGAATTTCAGTTCCACTGGAAGTAATTGATGTTTCAAGTTCGTTAATCTGTTCGTTTAGTGTGGTAGCTTCTGTTTCTAATTTTGTGAGTAACTTCTCGTTTTGTTCTATCTGATCTGTGGTGGTTGCCAATTCCGTTTCTTTCTGTTGCAATTCGGTCTTTGTGTTGGCGTAATCTTGTGAGAGCCGGTTAACCTCACCTTTGGCGTGTCTAGCTTCGCTAGTTCTTTCTGTTAGTTTAATTTGTGTTTCCTGAAGTTTTGATTCAAAATCATCCAATTGGGTTCGAAGCCCGGTAAGATTGGGATCCAGACTGCTTCTTTCCAGTGTTGAAAGGTTTTCCTGTACACCTTCTCGTTTATTTGTCAGCTCTTCAACTACTGATTGCTCGTTTTGCAGTTTCTCTTCTAATGCCTGTTTGGAATTTTCTTCTTCTTTCAAGGACTCACGTAATTTCGTAATACTTGCTTTGAAATCAACGAGGGCTTCATCTTGAGTGGTAGCAATCTCGTTTGCTTTGTTATGTTTTATTTTCAGCTCATCAAGCAGCTTCTGTTTTTCTGTCAGTTCAGCATCTAATCGATTCGTTTTATCTGTCCATTGTTTGTATTCGTCGTTTGCTTTGCTTAGAAGGGTTCGGAGGTCTTTGAGTTTCTTCTGTAACTCTGGAATTCTCGCCTCTTCTTCCAGAGTTAAAGATGAGATTCCTTTGTAAAAACCTCCTGTTAATGTTCGATTGGGTTCGACTATGTCCCCATCAATTGTGATTTTTCGAACACCTGGAGCTTTTATATTGCGACCAATTTTCAAATCCTTAACGATTAAGGTGCGACCAAATACGTACTCAAATGCAGGGCGAAATTGGTCATCAAACGTAAGTAAATCGAGTGCATTTCCGACAACGCCTTTTTCTTCACCCTTATGGGAGAAGGGATTTGTTTTAATTGTGTCAAGTGGTATGAAAGTTGCACGACCAATACGGCTCTTTTTCAAGTACTCGATACATTTTGTTGCTGTTTCTTCTTTGTCAACGACAATGAAATCAAGCCGTCCACCCCCAGCAACCTCAAGTGCGGTAGCGTGTTTTGTCGATGTTCTTCCTAAGCTGCCCAGTGTGCCATGAACACCGGAAACTTTGTTTTCCTTCGCATACTTGAGAACGGCATCAGTTGCTGCCTTTCGTGTCAGTCCGTATTTTTTAAATTCACGGATTGTTTTTAACCGAGTTTGGGCTTCGAGGAGTTCCTCTTTGGATTCTTGAATGATTTTGTTTAATTCTTCTTGCTTGTTATGTTTATCTTGCATTGAGGTTTGAAACTCAGTTTTTTGTTTCTGGAGAACTGCCACTTCTGATTCAAGGGTTTGTAGTTGTTCTTCGATATTTTGGCAGTCAATTTTAGCCTCGTCACGAGAAGATTCTTGTTCTGGAAGGAGAGTATAACTTTCATCGATTTGTTTCTTCAAATCAATAATTGCCTTTTCAGTGATCTGACTCAGCGCAGAGGTTTCACCGAGTTCGCTTTTCTTTGATTCAATAGTTTCTGTTAGCGTAAGTATTTGCTCTCTTAGTGACAAATATTCAGCATCAGGAGAAGAGGTTTGTTGTGCTAGCTCTGAAAGACGCGCGCGAATTGGCGCAATTTTTTCTTGGTATGATGCCTTTTCAGTTTTCAAAGTTGAAATTTCGGTTTCTAGTTGGGAGTACTGATTCTGTTCAATCGATTCTTGCTCTTGGATATGTTCAATACTTGCCGTAAGCAATTCTTCTTCTTTCGAAAGCTTTTCTGATGATAATTGAAGCCCCTTTAATAATTCACGAACACGTGTTTCCTCAATTTCCTTTTTACGTTGTCTTCGATCCAGCTGTTTGATTTTTTCTTCGCTGGTTTGTACACTTTCCTCGAGTTTGATTTTTTGGGCTTTAGCCTTTTGGCGTTGAGTCTCAAGGTCCTTAATCTTAGCCGAATAGGTGGCAAATTCCTCTTTCATATTATTCAGCCGACTTTCAACTCGTGCAAGTTCTGCGAAAATTAAATCTCTTTCAATTTGTGTTAGCTTCTCTGTTATCTCCCGCCATCGAAGCGCGTCTTTTCGATCTTTTTCCAATCGAGAATATTCTTGTCGAATTTCCTCAGTACGCATTTGCACCATATTCAGGTTTTGATCTACTTTTACTAGTTCGCTTTCAATCTGCTGTTTCTTTTCATCAAAAACAGAGATGCCTGCTACTCCTTCAACAACCTGTCGTATTTCAGTTGACGTCATTGTGATGATATTTGCTAATTCATTCTGCATCACAATGTTATGACCTTCAGGATGCAACCCAGCCACCGAAATGGTATCAAGCATTTCAGTCCGTGTGACCCTTTTTCCTCCTATCCGATATGCACTAATTCCTGTTTCATCAACTTCACGGCTAATTGTGATTTCATCAGCATCAATCGGAAATTGCCGATCCAAATTCTCGAATAAGAGACTAACTCGACAAAGTTTTGCAGGAGTATTACTCGAACCACCATTAAAGAGAAGTGAAGCAAAATTTTCTGCACGAAGAGATTTACTGCTCAGGCGCCCAAGCACAAAGCATACAGCATCCAGAACATTGCTCTTGCCGCAACCATTTTCACCAACAATTGCGGTGAATCCCCTACTAAGGTCAATAGTGGTTTTTCGTGAACTGAAGCTTTTGAACCCCTGAATTGTAATTTGTTGTAAGTGAGCCACGAGAAGAACGCCTACACTCTTACTTTTATCTTTAACTCAGCGGAGACCTGAGCACTGTAGAAGGAGAGTAAATTATGGAGTTTAAATAATTCGTTCAGTTGCTATTGATGAGGTTCTGATCTGTGATTCGAGAACCAAGAATCCTTAAGATTGGACAACATCGCTGGAACGGCGAGCAGAGCCTATGAACTAGTTGGCGTTGGTCAATGGAATGAAGCAGGAAACTCCACCTATCCGGGCGGGGTAGTTCACAGTTTGGTCAAACGTGCTAACAGTGTTCGTATTCCTTGGAAATAGGTCTTGAACTTGTGTTAGAACTGATTTGAACAAGATTGGAGCTAGTTAGAACTAAAACTGGTTTTACTAGCTCTTTCCAATTTTTTCAACGGCCGATCGTAGGCTTCTTATTATGAGACCTAAACTGGAAGCCGCGTCTTTTCCAGCTATGGCCACAACGAGTGTTTTTGAGGCAGTAACAGCCACGGTATAACCTTTGTCTGTTTCCAGATACATAGATTGTACAGGACCTTGATCGACAGCCTTGCTTACAGTTTTTGTTTCTTTCAAAATACCAACGACACTTGAAGTAATAGCGCCATGGTCCATATCTCGCAGAGTCTGTCCTGCAACGACCTTACCCGTATGAGAGGCTGCGATAAGCCCCTCGACTTCGGGAATTGTGTCCATGATTTCTGCAAGAATCAGTTCAACTTCTTTCTTTCCGAGCATGAAAGCCACACCCATCGCCATGGGACTTGGCAATGATGATTTCGATAAAAAGGAGTTGGTGTCCCTGTTTAAAAACTGTCCGTCAGAAAGACAGAAGCAATAGATTTTTTCAAAACTTCTTCATTATCTCAGAACAAGAGGGAACTTTTATAACTCCAATAAGAGACCACTAGTCAATGGCTAGAGAGTGTGGAGTACAATGATTGGCGGAAAAGCGTTAAAAGACTCACTCAAACGCCTCGGTGCTCATGAAGGAGTTCGTGGCGTGATTATTACTAATATGGAAGGCCTACCAATCAGCTCTAACCTAAATGCAGAGAAAACTGAGGTCATCGCAGCACTCGTTACATCACTGGTAGGCAAAGCCAAACGAGTTGTCGATGAACTAGGAGAAGGCGGCATGAACTTTCTCACGATTTCAACACCCTTAGGGGAAGTCATGGTCGCCCCCGAAGAGGACTACATTCTCATCGTCATGCGAGGATGAGAACCCAACATTCTCCACACAAGAATTAAAAGTCATCTCCCGAAGATAAACTCGGCTAGCCCCAAGGAAAGGGATGAACCGTGTCCATAACCGTACGGCAATTTGATGAAATCCTCTCCGACGTCATAAAATCCGAACCAGGTATCAAAAAGACTATTCTTGTCGATAGAACAGGACTCACCATCGCCCACGTCTCCAAATTTTCATATTATCCGGTAGACGTTGATGGTATCGGTGCTATTGCTAGTGCCGTTTTTTGTGCAAGTGAAGAACAAGGAAAGAGCCTTGATGTAGGCGGTTTAACAATTGTGACATCGGAGTTTGGTGATGGTAAAATCTTTGCAGCTGGCGCCGGTAAAGGAGTGTTATGTGTAATTACCGATAAGGAAGTAAACATCGGTATGATACGCTTAACAATGATGAAGGCAGCGGCAGAGCTCGCAAAGGTTCTTGACGAGTTCATGGCCGAGAAGCCTGCAGTAGCAGCTGGAAAGACTGACGCAGAGCGGGAAGAGCTTAAAGCCGCATTGGGAGAACTCGAGAAGGGTTAGTGGGGACGGGATAATAGCAACGCGAACATAGAAGGAGCCGTCCTACTTTGAAGAAAGACACGCAGGGAAGAATACATTTTAAAATTGTCTTCTGGGGACCCTCGCTATCTGGTAAAACAACGGCACTTCGTTGGATTTACGATAACGTAGAGGGACTAAATAAGGGCGGGTTTACTTCAGTTGCAGATCATACTGGTCGAACACTCTTTTTTGACTATACACCTATGCAAGCAACAGCCCAAGTTGTTTTTGACGTGTACACAGTTGCTGGTCAACGGCGACACCGTGGTCAACGAAAAGTCATCCTGAGTGGAGTTGATGGAATTATTTTCGTTGCAGATTCGTCACCAGATCAGATGGAGGCAAATATCGAAAGTATGTCAGAGCTTCGTTCATTTGTGAGCGAAGAACTTGGACATTCCATCAGTCTTGTTGTAATGTTGAATAAGCAAGATTTGCCCAATGCCATGGAAAAAAATGTTATGCTAGCGAAACTAGGATTAGGGAACGCCCCGAATTTTACAACCTGTGCTCTTACGGGTGAAAATGTTAAACGTGCGTTTCGCCAAGTGACTCGTGATATTCTAATGTATCATTTGTACCCAAAAACCTCAGCAAAAGCTTCCGCGAGTTAGACTGAAATTGATGATACCCAGTTCCCCCGAGATTGAGAAAATTTTGGAGAGTCTTACA
>JAEOSV010000164.1 GCA_016840185.1 Candidatus Hermodarchaeota archaeon
AAATTACTAGAAAAACGAGGAATTATGGCTGGACTCCCTATTCCTGTTGCCTTGGGTCTCTTGGGAATGACAATTGGTTTCTTAATTCGATGGGTGTTACCCTTCATTCCATGAGGATGAAAACAGGTCAAAAACCAGAAAAGTTAGACATCAACTACAGGTAACTTCATACCCGCTAGTAACCGTTCGGCGGTTCCAGGATCACAAACGTAGGTGTAAAGGTAACCAGGTGTGCGTAGCTTCAGCTTCACTGAATCTCGAAGACGTTTAACACGAACTTCACTCGCGCGTTCTACGATTACGAGGAATTCTTCTTCACTTTGAATTTCACGGGGCATCAAAGATCACCTTGGAAGTTGGCAACGAGGCAGAATCACAACTTAAAAGCATTGTGTTGCTCCCGACCTCGGTTAGCTAGTCCAATCCACTATTTCGGAATGGTGGGCCGGGCGTGAATTGAACACGCGACCTCCGCTGTTTCCTCGCATAAAGCCGATTTCGGCAAAATCCTGTGAGAGCGGCGTCATACCACTAGACCACCGGCCCTACTTGGTGTACGACTACCTAGTAAGTTCACGCCGTTTGGGTCGTAAGTTTTTACGGCGGCAGCGACGACACTTGGTTGCCTTAAAGGGATTCTTTGCTCCACAATCACGACAAATTGTGACGTAGAGTAGATGACGAAGTGCAATACGGCGTTTTTCTGGATCAGCGACAGGCATCGTATTCACCTAATGGGGGTGCGATTTCTTTGGTGCCTTAAAAGGATATCGTGATGATTACAGGATTTTCTGTAAGGCTTCATCAACGTCAATGGGTCGATCGATAACAATGGCTCCTGCTTTACGGAGGGCTTTGATCTTTCCATCAGCTGTTCCGGTCTTACCACTAACAATAGCACCAGCATGACCCATGCGTTTTCCTTTGGGTGCAGTTCGACCAGCAATATATGCGATGACAGGTTTGGAGATGTGTTTTTTAATGTAATCAGCAGCTTCCTCTTCCGCGCTTCCACCAATTTCACCAATTAGAACCGTTGCATCGGTGCCTTTGTCTTCCTCAAAGAGTTTGAGGGCATCAACAAAAGACATACCCACAATGGGATCTCCTCCGAGACCAATTGCCGTGGATTGACCAAATCCCGCATCAGAAAGGCTCGCTGCAACCTCATAGGTAAGCGTTCCACTCCGGGAAATCAATCCCACGCGCCCTGGCTTAAAGACATGGGCTGGCATAATTCCGAGTTTACATTGACCCGGCGAAATAATGCCAGGGGTATTCGGTCCAATAATATAGCTTCCTTGACGACGGGCAAGTTCAATAAATCGCATCTCATCGTGAACCGGAATATGCTCGGTAATAACGGTAACAACCCTCAGATCAGCATCTAATGCTTCAGTTGCGGCATCTGCTGCAAAGCGAGCGGGAACAAAGATAATTGAGGCATTGAGTTCTGGGAATTGATTTTTTGCTTCAACTACACTGTCAAAAACTGGAATCCCATCAATCTCTTGTCCTCCTTTTCCAGGCGTTGTACCTGCAAGGACTGTGGATCCATACCCAAGCATCGCTTGTGTATGAAAATGTCCTTCACGGCCAGTAATTCCCTGGACGAGAATCTTCGTTTTTTTATCAATCAGAATCGTCATGGTTAATCCCCCTTTGGTGCATGTTCAACGACACGTTTTGCTGCAGCATCCATGGAATCTAGGAACGGAATACTAGCGGCTTCCAAGATCTCAGCACCTTCCTTTTCACGTGTCCCAATCATGCGAATTACAACGGGTGCCTGTCGTGGCAAATGCTTCTGGGCTTCCACAATACCACGGGCCATTTCATCACATCGTGTAATTCCACCAAGAATATTGATGAAAACTGCCTTCACATCTGGATGTGACAAGACAATGTCAAGCGCCTGGCTCATCCGGTCAGCCGTCGCACCACCCCCTACGTCAAGAAAGTTGGCTGGTGCTCCACCATAATACTTGACGGCATCCATTGTGGCCATCACTAAACCAGCACCATTTCCAATAATCCCAATATTTCCATCCAATTCTACATACGTCATACCTTGTTTTTGGGCTCGTTGTTCAAGCTCGGTTTGCTCGGTGATTCCCGAACTGACCCGTGCTGCGAGCGACTTATGACGGAAGAGGGAATTGTCATCCACATTGAGTCTAGCATCTGCCGCAAAATAATCACCCTCGGTGGTTACAATAAGTGGGTTGATTTCTGTCAGTTCTGCATCATTTCGAATGAACACTTGCCAGAGCCGTAGCAGCAGACCAGCAACTTTTACCATTGCCTTACCTTCAAACCCTGCTTCCTTGGCAATATTCCGTGCTTCAAAGTCACGAAGTCCCAAGATGGGGTCCACCCAGAATCGAGCGATTTTATCAGGATGCTTTTCAGCCACTTGTTCGATATCGACTCCACCCATTGCGCTACAAATGACGACAGGGCGGCGTCGAGCGCGGTCAATAGTAATCCCCAGATAGATTTCTTGCTGAATATCAAGGCGCTGCTCCACCAACACCCGGTCTACTGGATACTCATGAATAGTCATTTTCAGTAATTCTGCAGCGACCGTCTTTGCCTCTTTCGGCGTATCTGCAAATTTTATACCGCCGGCTTTTCCTCGCCCCCCGGCAAGAACTTGGACTTTGATTACGACAGGACAACCCATGTCCTTTGTGATTTTAGCTGCTTCTTCAGCTGTGGTTGCTAGCCCTGATGGGGGAAGAGGTAGGTCTACCTGGCGAAGTGCCTCCTTTGCTTCATATTCAAAAAGACGCATGAACGATCATCTCTAGATGGCTTCAGGTGTCCACGTTGTTAGTACCGTATGAGTTGAGGTTTCAATAACGCCTTCAATATCCGCCGCCTTTGACAGAAATTCTGCTAACTCGGCTCCTCCAATAGCTACAACTATGTCAACGGACCCAGTAACACGGTGAAGGCGCAATGGGTTTAGAAGTTTAATTTCATCATACACCTGGACACGTGACTTGGGTTCAACTCTCAAAAATACGAGTGCTTGATCTGTGGATTTACCCAATAATCGAAGGGAATCTGGTGACAAGTCGATGAACCCGCGACCGGTGCGAATGAGTTTGAGTGCGCGTAGCTTCCGTAAGTGATTGCTCAGTGCCTGCCGAGTAATCTTGAGCTCTTTAGCTAACTCGGATTGTGTCCGTGTCACAGTTTGCACTGACATCGGGATGCTCGCTTGATACAATTTCCTTAGAATCTCAAGCTGTCGTTCAGTTAATCGAACAACTCTATCAACTAGTTCCAATCTGGTCCACACCTGCTTACAAAGGGTAATGGACGAGTAGGAACATTGCCTTTTCAGCGTTGTTCTTGTGTAAAGTAAATCGTACAAATATGACAAGGGGTTTGTTCCATCAGTTGGATGACAATGTTTTTTAACCTTCCAGCGAATCGCTGTGTTCACACCGTAAAGATTAGAAGTAGAAGGCTTAACCGTGAAATCTCCGCTCTGTGAAATCTGTTTGAAAAACTATCCGCTCATCTGTGGCAACTGTCAAGCCAAAATCGAAGAAGGGGAAATCACCGACCTCGATGTAAAAGTAGCCCGTGCGCTTGTGAATTTAGAAGATCTCTTTCCTTCTATCAAAAACGTCACATTCAAGCGAGTTTTTGAAATCAACGGAGTCATCATTGTCTTGGTTGGTAAAGGAGACGTTCGTAGGATTATCGGTTCCAGTCGACGTGTACTTCGACAATTGGAACAGGAAATTAACGCCCAAGTGCGAATCGTCGAAGAAAGTCGTAACCCTCAGGATATTCTTCGAGATTTAATCCGTCCAGTTAGAATTCTTGGAATTAATACGATTTGGCTTCCTGACAACAGTTTCGAGCGCATTGTTCGGATAAGCGAGCGAGAACGCGAGAACATTCCACTCACATTAAAGCAGCTAGAAAACGCGATTTACGAAATGACCAGTGAACGTATTCGTATCGAATTTGACTAGACTCCCACTCTGTTCATAACTGGGTTGGCATTTCTGGCTTGATAAACTCCCGTAAAATTACTGATGCATAACTTCCCTTAGGCAAGTCAAACTGAACTCGAACAGGGGTGTCACCCTCTTCTGCAATTAGCTTAATCTCCAATTCTTCAGGATTTACAAGAAGCGCCCGAAATGTGCCCCTAGAACTGAGTGCGGGTAACTCTTTGAGTCGAAATTGACTCGGTGAGATCTTCTCAGAGTTCAGAATTGAGCTATAGATTTCACCCATAACACCCTCCAACGGAACATGCTCAAAGTCGTAACCAATAATCGGGATGACGAGCTTCTGAGTACCAGTTCGTACCTTCTGCTGGGCCTGTGCCATGGAACTCTTTGTAACAGGCCGAACCGCATGGATTTCACCAGAAGGTGGCATCAAGAAATCTCCAATAATAGGTTCCTGTAACGAAATTTCGCGGTTCACACGTTCACTAATTGCTTTGTTAAAAATGTAAGATTGGTATGCATGAATATAGAGTCTGACTAAATCCCTAGGGAGTACCATTAAGCTCTCCTTGAATTTTCCTGGGTTCTTGCTAAGGTAGTGAGTAATTGCCCGTTCGTAGGTCCCTTGCACTGGTTCAGTTTCAATCAAAGGACCCTCTTCATCTCTTTTTGGAAACTGGTTATTTTCAAGGAGAATCTGAACAGCCTGCTCGTAGTTTTCCAGCACAATTTGTTTACCCACTAAGTGTGTGTTCGGGCGGATAACTCCAAACCGTTGGGGTCCGTAATAGTTGAGAACACCAGTCGATTCACCAATCTCTTGCCGAATTCGGTCCACTCGATTTCTAGTTTCTTTAGTATCAAGTGCAACCTCACGAACGATAATTGTGAAACGATTACCCTTCAATGCACCAGGAACTATGGGTTTTGAAACGCGGTGAGGATGTAAAATCGATAATTGTGCAATGTCCCGCCCAATTAAGTCGTGTGGCGCTCCTCGATATGAAACACGTTGGGAGGTGACTGCTCGACGATCTTTCATACCTGCATACGAGAATCGCTTGTAACTTGCTCCTACTGACTTACTGAGTCGGCGAATCGCCTGAATCGAATCAATATTCCGTTTTACCATAAAAAAAGCGGTTAATTTACCGGGCAGATCTGGATATTCTGCATCAGAGACCTCAAGTGGGGCAATTGATCCATCAAGTCCGATTTCTTGGACGACAAAATCCTCTGGCGTTTTTCTGAGCCGTCCTCCAATGCCCTCAGACCGTGTAGTAAATGCCTTCATTCCGATAAGGGCATCATACTCTTTGGATTGCACAAAATCCACCAATCACTCAAAGTAGTTGCAAGTCGCCTGTAATCTTGTCCACGGTCTTTGTGGAAGCAGGACCAATCCCTAGCGCCGTAACAGTTCCTGGAGGAAGTTCAGTGAGACCCCGGTCACGAACCAGATATGTTGACAGTCCTGCTTTTACAGCCTTTTCCCGCAAGGCAATCAAAGCCGTTTCAGAAGCTACCTTCACAGCAACTTTCTTTTGCCCCTCCCACAGCCATTTTCGCCAAGAGGTTGGAGCATGTTTTCGCGCCTCTTCTGCCGAAGAAACAGCTGCATGAGCCGTCTGAACCGCTAACTTTCCTCGACTCATTTTCAAGTCTGTACGAATCACTAACACTTGTTTATACTCAAATACCTCAGCGAGCTTTTTCACAGGATTCAAATCCTCCATTTCATCGCAACCGATTATAAAATCCCTTAAGTAGTTAAACCTCACGTTATGGCATATTTGCATTTTCATTTTCTTTGATATTCAGAGGAGGCAAGGCGTTGACAGAAAAAATCACCACGGTGTTTTTCGATTTTGGGGGAACCTTATGTGATTATTACCCCTCAACCGCCGAAATCTGGGCAAAAATAGCTGAACGATTAGATCGTCAAATATCACCGGATGACGCTCGTATTCAACAAGGGATGAGAAAACAGAACCGAGCCTATGAACGGTTAGGCATCCCTTTTGGGCAATTATCCAACGATCAACTCCACTCACTTAATGGCCTGGTACTAACAGCCATGGGAATTGATGGAGCAGGTGCACAAGATACCATTGCTGCAGAATTTCTAGCCCGCGAAAAAGGTGGAAGGTATACCATGTATCCCGATGCTACCGAAACCCTAGGTGCAATCAAACGAAAAGGGATTAAAATCGGTATGATCTCGAATGTAGGTCAGGAGCTTGCACTAACTCGCCGCCCATTTCTGAAAGAAAATGGGATTCTTCAATTCTTTGATACAATAATCTTCTCTATAGAAGTTGGAGTCAAGAAACCCGAGAAAGCGATTTTTGACCTTGCTCTACGAGAAATCGGAGAAAAAAATCCTATGAAAGCTATGCATGTCGGGGATAGTCCAATCGAAGATGTGAAGGGGGCTCGGAATGCAGGATTAATTCCAGTTTTATTTGATCCTTTGGATTTTTCTTCGACTGAAAACGTTATTAAAATCAAAGTGCTGTCAGATATCCTCCAATACTTGAAATGAGCTAGTGATGGCTGTGGATGCAGATGTTGTTATTGTTGGTGCAGGTCCCGCTGGTAGCCTAGCGGCTCGACAACTTGCCCGCAAAGGTCACTCTGTCCTGCTTTTAGAAGAGCATACTGAAGTTGGTCGACCAGTCCACTGTGCAGGGCTCATCGGTATCGAAGGATTACGAAATAATGGTATTCTACCAAGTTCTGATGTTATTCTTCAACGAGTTCGGAGATCAATTTTCCATTCTCCATCGGGAAGCCAATTAATACTCGCCAAAGAAGACCCACATGCTTTCGTTCTCAGTCGAGATAGACTGGACCAACAGATTGCCAAAGAAGCAGAAGCCGCTGGAACGACAGTACAACTTGAAACCCGAGTAACAGGGGTTCATCGTGAACAGGATCAAATGCGAGTAGGAATTACGGAAAAAGGGGTGAAACAAGAGCTTCGAACCAAGTTTGTGGTCAACGCTGAGGGGATAAATGCGCAATTAATGAAACCTTTCAATCTTCCCCGACCGAAAAGACAGTATATGCTTCCAGCTCTCCAATATGAAGTCAGCAACGTGTCGCTTCCTACAGATACGGTTCACCTCTTTTTTGATACAAAGCTTGCAAAAGACTTCTTCGCCTGGGTAATTCCTCTAACTTCTAATTCTGCACGAGTTGGACTCGCAACTGCACACAAACAAGCACCTGTTGCTTTGGACAAATTTCTCAAAAAATGCTCTTTAACGTCAGGTGCAAAAATCGAGAACCGCTACGGAGGTATTGTGTATTCCGGAGGGCCTTCCACAAAAACAGTGGCTCCCCGTTTTGTGAATATTGGAGATGCTGCTGGGCAAACCAAGGCAACGACCGGCGGAGGAGTCGTGGCTGGAGGAGCTTGTGCAATCATGGCTGCTTCAAGTATTCATCAGTCGTTAAAGACCGACCACTACAATCACGCAGAACTCCAACGCTACGAACGTACGTGGAAACGCAGTTGGGGGCGCCAACTCCAACTCATGTCCCTGCTTCGTCGATTGGTCAACACCCTCAGCAACGATGAGTTGGATCACCTTTTTACTAGTCTTCGACGAAGCAAAGCTCGAGAAATAATCGAACATGAAGGAGATATTGACCGACAGGGCCGAGTTATCATGGCTGCATTTACTTCTCCTATCTTATTACGAAGCGTCTTACGTCTTTTGTTTTCAAAAGTTCGGTTTTTACCAAAAGTGCTCTGGGGCTAGTCTACTCGAAAATGAGTTAGTATTCACGCCAGGTCTGGTTACACTTGGTGCAGCGATAAAATGTAGTCATCGCTTCGTCCCCTGAACGAGTCTGGACCTGCCAATAATAGGCTTCTTTGTGACTGCATTTCGAACAAATTGCTCGTACGGTGGGCATCGTCCTTTGTTCAAGCAGCTTTTCGTCGATTACAACAACTTCCTCTTTTTCAGGGATATGATTGATTTTGTCACCGTAGCGATACTTTTCTTTAGTTTTTGAGGTGAGGCGTTTCGTGTATCCACAGCTTTGACAGAGTAAAACCTGTTTTTTCCCATCTTTTTGGGGGGTTAAAATGCTTGAACAGTCGGGACAAAATTCCATTTATTCGTATCTCCGGAATGGTAGGGATTGGAATGCTAACCAGAAAATGCATAAGAATGTATTGGCTTTACACGGTGTTTAGGGACTGGTCGCGCTCCCATATCTGCTGTAAAAGCACTGAAAAGCCCATGGCAATCGAATCGATTCGCTCCGCCTTCGACTGTTTGGTTCCAACACCGGTTTTTAGAAACTGTTCTTGCAAAGTTGTCGCCGCCTCTGGAATAGAAAAATAACCACGGAGCCATCCAAAGGCAATCATCGCCTCAACGCAGTCTCCGAGCCCATGGGCGTCAAGGCGTGATGGGGCAAGATGACGGAGATCTGCGAATCGAAGTGCGGCAGCAAGGATTTTTCCTGAAACCTTTTCGCCTTCAAATTGCCTTAACTGAATGCTCAATGCAAGAGAAAATAGTAGATTCGTAAGGGGGTCGCCTAGTTTGGCTAATTCTTTATGCCGCATTGCGGAATCAATCGAGTGAATGCCTTCAGCTTCGAGAAGTGCTTGTAAATCCTCGAATGTAGACACGCCGGTCACACGGCTTTGAGGGCTTTTTGAAACTCGCTGCGGAGTTGTTCAGTTCGGTCTATAAGCTTTTGAGCCGCCTGTTTGAACACGTTAATGGCCTTGACTTTTCCATCGGTTCGAATAATGAACCGAGCACTGCGTTCTAACGGGTGGGGTACAGAATAACCTGCAAAGGTTAGGTGTTTATCTTCAAAGAGAATTTCCCGGAGGGGATTACACAGGGTGTGTCCTTCGCCTTCGATGTCTAGTTCCAGTTCTTTGGCAGTGTTTTTGATGATATTGATGTTCATGACCATCGAATCCTTGGTGTTTTTTGAGGCAGGCAGACCCTACACAACTCTACTTTTAACTTTGTTGGAGAGCTATCTCAGCCTTGAAGGTCAGAGTTGGTTCGAGGAGGCTAAAGCATTCTCTGTAATGATTCTTGATATGCCCGACTGGAGTGATATTGTACCAGTCATTAGGCGACAGGGCTGGATCTACGTGCATGATGCCCCCTCCGGCAGGTGCAAGAAATTCCCCTGAACAAGGGGCAGGTGCGGGGCGGAGAAGCGTTAGAACCTGGTAAGTTTTGGGCAAAACGCGCTTTGGCGACGAGTGTAATAGGAAGTGAAAAGTCCGAAGCCCTATCAGTAATGAGGGGGAGGATGTCGCAGTGTTGTGACACTTGAATCCATCAAGCTGGCGGAATTTCCTTTGAATCGCGATAAATTGCTTGAGCACGGTTCACTGCTTTTCGAACTTGTTCAGGGTCTCCACGTAGAGTGACAACAATACCGCGTTGACCTGCTTTGATATGAAAGCTAAGTTTTAGCTTCTTTTTCAGTTGGTCGATGAAATTAATTTGAGCTTGAGCGCCAGTTACTGGGAATGTGAGGCTCTTTTTGGTCCATCGAGCCACCCTTGTTCGACTCCCTTACGCCTCGGGGGGTGCCTTCTCTTCTGAAGGTTCAGCGCTGGGAGGTTTTCCATAATGTTGTGAAAGCTTCCGCTGTTCGTAATTCCCACACTCAAAACATTCCAAACGGCGTCCCTGTAAATGAAGTGGTTCGCCACATCGGCTACAAGATGCTTGAATAACACCATAACGTGAACCAACGGTGGAAAGTCGTGCCATCCCATCAGCTTGTTGTTGAACCCGAGCGATAATTACGTCACCTGGGGCAAAGATGTCCCGCATCTGATCAATATAGCCCCCTGCGGCGTTTTTGATAAATAGGTACCCCGAAAATGTGACGGGGCATTCTTGATCCTCAATTTGAAAGATGTTCACAATGGCAGATTTCTTCGTTACATGTTGAATGTTGCCAAAGACTATGTCATTTCGTGTAGGGTAAACTGGTTTGCGTGTTGTTGCTTCAACGCTAATTTTTCGTTCCCTCATATCTATGTGGACTAGGCCAGTGATGTTTGCATAAATGACATCGTCTTCATCTTGAAATGTTCCTTCTCCGGGGAGGAACTCTTCGATTACTCCTAGCCTTTCACCGGGTAATACCGAATCTCCCTCTTTGATACGTTGACCGGTCATACATTTTTCTCCTGTTTTTCTATACGGTAAAAATCAACCTGAATGTTGTGTCTTTTTTTCTCATGAAAGTGCATTGTTGCTGGAAGTGCCATTGACATTTCCTGAACAAATGAGATTCGTCCTCCTAAATCCGAAACAAACTGGGTAATGAATTTTCGCCCGCCTTCCGACGCTTTATGCAAGGAGTAAATTACCTTACCAATGTCTAAGGCTTTTTGGAGAAAGGGTTGATCAGCATGAACCTGTTGAACTCCAAAAGGCGCGTTCATTAACACCGTATCTGCTTGCGCAGTGATTGTCTCAATATCTTGTGTGACGAATTCGATTCGCTCTTGCACACCAACTTGAACAGCGTTTTGTTCTGCCACATTTAATACTTTCGAATCAATGTCGATACCCACGACTTTTCGCGC
>JAEOSV010000017.1 GCA_016840185.1 Candidatus Hermodarchaeota archaeon
GATTCGTGAAAAGTGAACACGAAAACCAAGTGTACATCAAAGGCGAAGCCCAACCCACCGTCTGGGTCAACGGTAAAATCATCGGGACTTGGAATCGGGTCTTTGAGAAACCCGGCGAAACCCTGACAATCCACCTCTTCAAGGGAATCGGACGCAAAGAAAAAACCACTCTCACAACCAAGGCCCATGCCATGCTGCAGATGATGACACGAAAAGACGGACAAGTCGTCTTGAAAACGCCCTAGCTAGGCATTTTACAGTGCATCAAGGTTTGTGAACTTACTGCCATTTGAACCATTTAGGAGTCAGAAAGTGATGAGAGGAGCCGGGGGAGTAAGAGCCCATAGAATGATATGAGTATGAGCGGCGTGTGCAGAAAAAGCATCCAAAGAGTATAGCCTGGCATGGTTAGAGGCGCTAAGAGATTAAAAATGCCAATGAGCGCACCGACAAAACAAGTAAGCTTGTAGAGCTGTTTGTTGACAGTTGGGTAGACCCATGTGAGAATGGCAATGATTAGTGGCGCGGTGGCACAGAAAGTAACCCCAAAATCTGAAAACAGGAGAAGTAGGGGATTGAAATCGGGAAGGAGCCCTGCACCATATGGAAACCAAAAGGCAAGAACGAGGAAAGGGATGGGCCAGTAGCGCCACCAGGGCAATCGTGAGAAGCTGTATTCATTCTGGGGGTGGTAGGCTTCCCAGAACCAAAAAATGCCCAGTATAGTAAGGAGCACGAGGTTCCCCAGTAATATTGTGAGACCATAGGATGGGAGCACAGCAATATTCTGAGTTAAGGCATGGAACACAAAGAGTAGACCAAAATATGCAGAGGCGAAACGACCGAATCTGAACCCATACGGAATCAACAGGACAACAAGAACCAAGGTTAAGATATGAAAGAATGCTCGAAGCCAGAGTGGATAACTGAGGCTAGTGGTGGTGAATAATTCGACCATAACTAGCCCACGATCCCACGGATCATAAGGGATGACTGACAGGAGTGGTAAGAAAGAGCACAAAATTAGAACAACGTAGAAGAGCCAAGTTTTCCATCTAGATTCCATACATAACCCTCAGACATCACTTCTTTGTTGTGAATATAAATAAGATGATACCAACAGAAAAATTCTCTAGGGCTTTCATTCACAACCCTGGAACAGAAAACTGCGATTCTTGCAAAGGATCCAACAGGTATGATTTCTGATATACGGTCGTTTAATGCGATAAAGGATGAACTTAGAGAACAGCTGCTTCCCTATCTCCGGCAGGCATTTCAACAGATTCCCCCCATTACCAACCCTCGGATTTTAGATATTGGCTGTGGATCAGGTACCCCCACAATTGAGCTTGCTCGTATTAGTGGTGGGGAAGTCACAGGGCTCGACATCGATACTGAAGCTTTGCAGCGATTACAAGAAAAGGTGGAAGCCGCGGGGCTAGGAAAACGAATCCATGTTGTTGAAGGCTCTTTGAAGACCATGGACTTCCCAGTTGCGAGTTTTGATATTCTCTGGGCCGAGGGCTCAATTTTTCTCATCGGCTTCAAACAGGGGCTCAAGCAGTGGAAACGATTTCTCAAACCACAAGGGTATTTGGTGGTCCACGATGCCGTGGGAGACTTTGACCAGAAACAACGTGATATCACCGCCTGTGGGTATCAGCTAGTAGATTGGTTCCTTCTAGGGAAAGAAGTGTGGTGGAATACCTACTATGAACCCCTCAGCAACGAGATCCACAAAATTCGTCAAAGCAACCCCACGGATCATGAACTCAAATCTGCACTCCAACAAGCCGAAAAAGAAATCCAAGGATATAGTAAACATCCTGAGCGGTATCAGTCCGTCTATCTCATAATGCACAAAGTTCAGGCAAGTAAGTAACTGTCTGATTTTCACTCAGTTTCGCACGTTTTTCAGTTCACACATAACGGTGAGCTATTCAGGATGATGGCCATAATAGGTCATCATGTTGACCGATGCCCCAGCGAGTTTCAGGTACATCCAGACCTGCATTTTATGCATCGCAATATGAGTAATGATATCCGGCAAGAAATTCGCCCAACTCTTTGCAGGTCCCGAATCATAGAACGGCTTGAGCGTCTCTGCAAGGAATTCAGTTTCTTTCATACTCGAAAACCGCTTCTGAATAGCAGAAACTCCCTCATCGAAGACCGCTAGAATATCTTTCACCGTTGACCGGTTCAACTCCTTTTCACGCGCTCGCGCTTTTTCCACATCATTCAATTCCCCATCGAAGAGACTTGGATCAATCAACGGGACTTGAGCAAGATGATTCGCGAGGTCCAAGAGGGGGCGCAGATCTTTTCCAAGAGTGAATTTCAAATCAGTATCCTGTATGACGTTGAGGACACAGCGCGCCTGTTTCGCTTCTAACTCAAAGGAATGTAATAACACTTCAATAATTGAAGCCATAGTGAAACCTCGCTGTCCTCTCAGAAAGGGAGGAATATAAAGATTCACTGAATGCAAACAACGCATTGGATGAACTGATCAATTTGGTTAGCCAGAAACTTGACTGAGAAAAGTTTCGCACTATAGTGCGAAAAATGGCATATATCGAAGACATATTTTCAGAAGTGGCAGTTAA
>JAEOSV010000165.1 GCA_016840185.1 Candidatus Hermodarchaeota archaeon
CAAGCCACCGGCTGCCTCGAAGTCGCCTCCACCATCTACCCCTACACCGCATGGCGCGTCCCTTGGATGCACAGCCTCTTCGAAAACGCCCCCGCTAATGCCAGCGGCATCGAAGCTGCCTACAAAGCTCGTAAACGCCAAGGTCTCGAAGATGATATCCCCGATTTACTCGTGATTAGTGGTGATGGCAGTGGATTCGATATTGGTGTGCAAGCTGCGAGTGGTGCTATCGAACGCCGACACAATTTCCTTTACATCATCTACGACAACCAAGCATACCAGAATACCGGAATACAACGATCCGGTGCCACGCCGAAATATGCGTGGACGACCACGAGCCAAGTTGGGACAGCTGTTCCTGGTAAGCCGCTTTGGAAGAAGCCCATCGCATTGGTCTATGCTGCGCACGATCCCGAATACTGTGCGACTGCTTCGGTGTACCATTGGCGTGACTTCATGATGAAAGTTCGCAAGGGTATGGAAAAGAAGGGTCCAGCAGTGATTCATGTATTAGCGCCGTGTCATCGGAACTGGCGCTATCCTGAAGAATTAGGAATGAAAATGGCGAAGCTCGCGGTAGAAACTTGTTTCCATCCCCTGTGGGAGTATGATGGGGAAACCCGCACCTATTCCATGTCTTCACCAAGCAAGCGTTACATCAAAGACCCCTCGAAGAAGAAACCGGTTGAAGAGTGGTTGGAGCCACAGGGTCGTTTCCGACACTTATTCCGTCCGAAGCGTTGTGATGATATGATTCAGGACTTTCAGAATCTTGTAGACGAGGATTGGGAATTCGTTAAGCGGTTAACAGAAATGTAATCTGATTGGATAATCTTAGCTTACCTAGGATAACATCGACGATGCTCATTCGATCTTTTCAACCATCCGATAAAGCTGCGCTCCTCGAAATCTCAAGGCGTACTTGGGGTGGACATGATCAGCTTCCTCATGAACTCGATGAACTATACGCCAATCCCAACTCATACCTCTTCGTAATGGAATACAAAGAGCGTGTCGTGGCGTTCGCGAATCTCAATGTCATCGATGAGGGAAAAACGGGGTGGCTGGAACATATGCGAGTGCACTGGCGATACCGGAAACGAGGATTTGCTTGGACAATGACGCAAGCCCTCATCTCTAGGGCAGAAACCTTGGGTGTCGAACGGTTGCGACTATCGTCGACCATAGAAAACGAAGCGACCCACAAGATTGCCACCCGCATTGGAATGCGCCAAGTCCTGAAGATGAAGCTTTTCTGGAAAGGTGGCTTCCGGGGAATCCGCTGGAAGGATGACTCTGTTCCCGTTGTTCCATGCACTGCCGATGAAGCTTACGCCATCTGCGATACTCATACGTTACTAATCCCGGAAGGTATCATCACTTACTATTGGCATGCGTATGATTTCACGAAGGCTCTTTTTGACTCGATTGGGGAACGATTTCAGTTCTGGAAAGCCGAAAAAACCGAAGAGATTCGGGGGTTAGCCTTCGGGTATCAACGGACCTTTCAAGGGGCACCGTTGTGGTGTTCAACCATATATGCATTAGATCAACCTGCTTTCTATTCAGCGCTTTCTCATCAGCTTCTAACCGCAAAGACGATCCAGGCTGAGGGGGTACTCTGTTTTCATTCATTTCCGTTTCAAGCCGCTCATGAAATTCCAGGACTAAAACAGAATACATTTTCGACTGAACTAGTCCTCTTTGAGAAACAGTCCCCATTTTACAGTTCTGAATGAGGGGTCCCTTTCCAATAACTAAAAAGGTTGAATTCTTTACAATTTCATAGAACTTGTTTATTGGAGATGTAAAGTGAATGGGTGATATTGAAACAGCATCAACACTCGCGTTAGTAGCTGGGATTCTGCAAATCGTCTTTAGCCTGATTTTCATTGCTATGGGTGGATTCATGGTTCTACTCTTTCTACCATTAATGATGGATCCTTTCCTCATGGGAATCATGGGTGCATTCGTGATTGCCTTTCTGTTCTATCCGGTAATGGGTGTCATTGGGCTAATCTTTGCCGTATTATGGCTTAACTGGCGACAATTTCCCAGCGAACACAAAACTGGGTTAATCGTCACAGGGATAATTTCCCTGATTACTGTTGGCTTCATTCCTGGGCTCTTGGCATTAATCGCTGGAGTAATCGCACCATCATTATCTAAACACCGTGGATTCGTCCCTCCAAAAACTTCGACAGCGAAGATTATACGACGGTGTCCCAGTTGTGGGGCAGAAACTACTGGCGACGATGATCAATTTTGTTGGAGTTGCGGTGCTGCATTTTAACAAAAAAGAAATTTTTACTAATTCCTCGTCCGCTGAAATGACTGAAGATGCCCTCAGCACCGGGCTACATACGGTCTTAAATAACAAGACACGGCAAAGAATGAGGTTACGAGGGACCTGAAATGGCAGAAATGAAACGTTCTGGCAAATACCTGATCTTCCTCATCCTGTTCATGGGTCTTGTGGGTCAGATGGATGTCTGGCTCTCACTCATCGAAAGCTACGCTGCACCATACATACTCGCAGAAGCTGGTATAGCTGCTACGCCATGGATTTTTGGCTTTTGGCAAGGCGTCTTTGGCGTTATCGTGTTTCTAGTGTTTTTCATTGGATGGTTCTCTGACTCCTTTGGACGAAAAATCGGAATCGTTGCACTAATTCTAGTCATGGGCATTCCAGCAGGATTAATTCTCCTAGTCCCGGCTATCTCGAATTTCACAAACTTCCTCATCTTCATCCTCCTATATTCCGTGACTATCATGGGAACGACGTCAAACCTCTGGGAAGTGCCAATCACCGAAGAATCCCCCGCAAAACGAAGGGGACTCTATGGAAGTCTCGCATTTCTACTCAGCGTCATCCCACTCTACGCCCTTGTAGGTTCCAGCATCATTGAAACAATGGGCTGGCGAATGGGCTACGGCGTCATGGCCATCCTCATGATCATCCTTCTCGTCTTCTGGATTTTCATGAAGGAGACCGCACGTTGGAAAGAGGTGAAAGAAGGACGCGGAGAGAAACGACTCGGTATCCTAGAAGCGATCCGATCACTAGGTCGCAGAGACCTCCTCTACGTCGGAGTCGCATCACTAGTGTACCTCATGTGGACGATTTCCTTCAAACTCGGAACCACATGGTCTGGCGTCTTCTTCACAAGTTTTCTACCTGCTGCAACTTGGAGGACAATCCTCACTATCGGCGGGATAATGCTCCCAATCAGTGCCATCGTCTCTGGTATCCTACTTGAACGAGTAGGACGCAACTACACACTTGTCTTTGGAACCATCGGCTCTATCGTTAGCTTCGTAGGTCTTGGGCTCACATTCCAACCCGCATTCTTCTGGGGTATCTACTTCTTCATGGCCATGGTCCTTGCATGGATCTATGTTTATGTTACCGAGATTTTCCCCACAAAAGTGCGTTCTTCCAGTGTTGGACTTGCCGTCACAGCGTCTCGACTAGGATATGTCCTTGCCCCTCTAATTGCTGCACTTCTGTTGCTTGCATTCCCGGGTAACTGGATGCTGTTCTGGATTATCGCAGGCTTGTTCATGATCTTCCCACTGCTTTCGTTCCTGACAAAGCCCTATGAAACGAAAGGGAAGGAACTTGAAACTATCGACGAAGAGAAGTAATTCTACTCAAGTGAACTATTGCCGGTTGAACATCCGGTTCACCGGCTCCCTTCTTTCTTTTTTTCAAATTCAATCCTGTAACTGTAAGGCTGAATGTGTTAGGATCGTTTGTGTCTGAAGAAACCCGAGCACGCATAAGGCTTGACACCTTTATTCTCCAACTCATCAAGAATCAGGTTCATTCCGATTGAGTCAGAGCTATCGTGTCCTGCGATTACGACGTAAATTCCTTCTTTCTCAGTTTCTTTCTTAAGCGCCTCTGTCCAATGCATCGTCACGATGGTGCTTACACCGGCACGAGCGAGTTTTTGAACCGATTCAGGTCCTGGGCTAGTACCGCCGGTGAAAAACACAAATTTCTCACCGACACTACCCTCGGAACTACCAACGAGTATTTCCGGGCCCGCCCCGACTTTCTCAGCTTCTTGATATTCAGGAATTTCAAGAAGGGTCTCCACTAAATCTCCCAAGGTGAAGGGATCTTTGTCTTTGAGAAAGTTGGTCAAGTATTGGTAGCCTATAGAATCTGCGGGTGTGTGAGCGCACATAAAGGGCATATCGATTAGACGGGCTGCATCGATGGTTTGGGTGTGGTTTCGTGCCTTTGTAGCCCAGTGAACCTCTTTGAGTCGTTTTGCCATAGCTGATTCAGCTTGGGCGATGGGTACTCCGACTTGAGCCCAGTGTTCAGGTTGGAGGCGCATGACAAAGTCTAATCGTGATGTACCGATTCCATGCGGGTGGTGTGCTAAGACTAGGTCGATTTGTTGCCCTTTATCACCTAAACGATCCGCAAGCACGATTTCCCCAGGCGTAATATCGATTCCCGCAAGGAGGCTCTTGATTTCTCGTTCAGGCTCACCATAGAGTAATCGGCAATCGGTGTAGGGATTCCAGGTGACATCCGAGTCAGCAAGTTCTTTTTTCTTGCCTTCGAGTTTCTCGAGTTTCTTTTTGGATGTCTCAAGGACTTTCTTGACTTTCTTTTCGCCACGGGGATCCGCCTTTATCCCCATGTCGACAATCATGTGGTAGATGTCTCCGAGCTTCATGGGTATGGCTAAACTCTTGGTTTGTTTCAATGTTTCGGATGCAAAAAATCTTGCCACTGAATCAGGTCTTGGGTCTCAGGTCAATTGAATCACTCTTTGAGAATTCCTTTCTTCACGGCATCATCAAGAAGATCTTGTGTGTATTCCCATAGTGAACTGGAACCTGTGCCCATATGTTTCTTGGTGTCAATAACCTGTGGTTTGATGATACTATGGATTCGCCATGAACAACCACCATTCAGATATGCGAGGAAAAGTGGTTGCATCGAATCAATGGTTCGCGCATACTGCGCTTCGGGAGTTGTTTGTGCTTCATATTCTTCCCAGAGCGACATAAACTCATTTCGTTGATCTGGTGGAAGTAATCCGAAGAGTCGGTGTGCGGCTTTAATTTCTCGGTCGGATTGGTCTTTAGCTTGGTCTTTATCGTAAATGAACGTGTCTCCTGCATCGATCTCTACCACATCGTGTATGAGTAGCATTTTCACGACTCTGAGTATGTCGATTGATTCGTTAGCATATTCGCTTAGTAAAATGGCCATGAGGGCAATATGCCATGAGTGTTCGGCATCGGTTTCTTTGCGGCTGGCATCAATAAGCCATGATTCACGAATTACTTGTTTCAGTTTATCGATTTCGGCGATGAATTTCATTTGTTGGGAAAGGCGAACGGAATCCATGCAGAGTAGTGTATCTAAGTTGCATTTGGCTTTGCCGGACGCTTAAAATTGTTCAATCCTCATTGTTGCCTACGATGTAGGTTTCACTCGGTTCATCCGTTTTGTCTGTAATTACTTTGTCTAATGGTTCGGTGGGTTCGTCTGCTCCGAGAAATTCTGTGATGTCAACATCAACGATGCACATTTGTGAGAGCTCTTGGGTTCCTCGTAAATCCATATAAGCTCGGAGTTTCATTTGAAGTCCTGGTAAATAATGATCGTAGGCAAGGAGCATGAGTAGTGGCATATAGATGAAAATGAACGGGTTCAAGAGTGTGATTAACACAATAAACCACGCTGGTACCCACGGCCATGAAAATGCGGAAGCAGTGGCATAGATCAAACCAATGTAGAAGATGATTCCTCCGTAAAACATGATTACAGATATTCCTGCATATCCTGCTAGTAAATATGTCAAGACACGTCCTGCGCTGAAGAGTTCTTGAGAGCCACTATGTGGTTGGCTGTGAAAGAGAATCTTGGTATCATCAATCAGCCATGATGATGGAAGAATCACACCGAGAGCGAAAAACACAATTGGGAAAATGACAGCTGCAACATTCCAGGCATTAACAACCATTGGAAGCATCGGATTCCATATAACGAAATACTGTCCGATATACGTTGAGACAGTCAGCGACAGGCCAAAACTCAAAAGTAAAGTGAAAATAGCCCGCCGGAACACTGTGTAAAGCGGCGATGGTTTTTTCGTATCAACACCATAGTAATAATCCTCACTGCCCGGGTTGAGGATCCGGTTTAACGGTAAAACCAGCCAGCGCGGTGTAATCCCCGCCATGAGCATGTAGAAAGGAATTGCCAGTAATGGCAGAAGATAAAAAAGAATTAACCAATCAGTTACACCGCTTCCAACGATGATAGGAACGATATCGATATATCCATAGATAAGTAGAGGTAAGATGTAGTTGAGAATCGCCCAGATGACATCTAGGGAAATTACGACTACCATGACCAGAATTACAACGTAGTAGGTCTTTCGTTCCATTCAATGGCACCCCAATTATCCCGTTATCTAGCAAGGTGCAGAAGCCTACTAAAAGGTTCTTGCGAGTTTGTGAGTAATACTAGGTTTTTATGGATTCTTCCTTAAACCGAATATCAAGGGTTTCCAATTCTTTGAGTATAGGTTCATAGAGTTCTGGCACAATGGGAATCTGTACTCCTTTCAAGTGTACATCACCAGAAAGAATCATATGCGAGGCGATGGCAGCAGGGAGCGCGACAGTGCGACTCATGGATGAATCTCCGTTCGGAATTCCATAATCGATGAGTGTAGATCGAACATGCTCACGTGAATGATCCTTGTGTTCAATGGTAAATTGATGTTGCATCACAATCATATCACGTTCGCCAGGGGCATATTGCATTTTATCTTGAAAGAGAGAAACAAGCACATCGATCGGCGCACCCCGGTCAAGAGGAATATCATCGTCCCCAAAGAGTCCCAGCCATTCGTACCGGTCCAGAACTGCATCGTCTTCAGGGATGTTTAACCGTGCTGAAAGTTCTTCCCTAAGGTTGGACCCCGCTGACAGGTTCAAGTGTTTGCATAGGAATCGAGCGTAGCTCATGTCATATAGTGATTGTTCCTCGAGTTCTAGGAGTCCCAGTTTCCCAAAGTTATACATGGTTTTACACCAACCAGGATATCGGAGAGTGCCCCGCAGCATTGTTTGAATCCCTTTCAAACCATAGATATCAATATACTGAAGAGAATCCCGATTCGGGTAACCTTCAAACTCCCCTAGCTCAGGGACGGATTCCACATGGCAATTGTTGAATAGTTCTTCTCCGGGTATTTGGATTTCTTTACCATCTTTCCTAAATAGTGCTGAATTCCTTCCTGCCATGAGGACGCCACGAGGGCTCCAAGAGAGCTTGTAACCGAAGGGGTTGGTGTTTGCATCTGGCGCAGGTAATCCACCTGTAAAACTAGTAAATTCCAGTATCTTCCCTCCTTCTGCTTGGGCTTGATGGATAATTTTCATGGCGGACATATGGTCCTGCCCTGGATCAACCCCGCATTCATTCAAAAGAATGATATCAGCACGTTTTGCCTGCTCATCTAGGGTTCGCATTTCATCTGATACATACGATGTTGTAACCATATTCACTTTATACCGGAGACATTCCCGCGCCACCTGCACGTGAAAAGTATAGGGTAGAAGTGAGACCACGAGATTTACGGGTTTAACCAAATCCTTCAGGTCTTTTACTTGGCGACTGATATCAAAGGCTCGGGCTTCACCATTTGGGTGATCTCCAATGAGATTCATTGCCTTGCTGACTGTTCGACTAGCCACGGTTACCTGGTAATCGTGGTCCAGTAAATATTGCACATAGGGTCTGGCGACTAAACCCGCACCAAGAACCAAAACGTGTTTCATTCCATTCGTGCCTCCATGTTTCTGTTTCGTGATATTTTATTGCAAATACTTTTTCAGATATTCATATTCGGGGGTTAATTTTCCTTGATAAACAATAACAGCTTTTTTGACCTCAGGGGGAAGGTTCAATTCCTCAAATGGTGCTGTGTAATCAGCATTAACGATTGCGGGGATGAATCGTTGAAGGGTTTCACTGAAAGACGTTGACGCTTCGCGTGGTAATTCAGTGGGAAGATTATCAACGGCCATCACAACAACTCCCTCACCCGATATCCCGAGTTTAGCTTCTTCCGTATGGGGGTTATAGACAAAGGTGGGGTGGTCAGGTTTTGTACAATCAACTGTGAACTCAATGGCTCCATGAATATCACAGCTAATATCGCCAACAATGATTAGGTGGGGGTTCCCATGTGATTCATCCCAAAGCTGTTTGAGCTCTGTTTTGGTCACCATTTGCGGATACTTATCTGACCAGTAGATACAGTTCATGAGAACGGTAATGTAGGGTAGGTATTCGAAGAAGGCTGATTCGTAAAGCGATTTACCGTGTTCGTAGTAATGTTGGAGCTCAAAGGCTCTTGTAGGATCCCTTGGGCGAACGGTATCTTCTTCGCGAAAGACGACTTTGTAGAGTAAGTGATTGTCAGGTTCTAATGATGGGAGGTCTTTCGGAGTGATGGTTTTGTGGGGAAGTAAATCAAAGATAGCTTGAGCGCCTCGTGAGGTGTTTCCGTATCCTATGAAACCAACGACTAGCGGTGCGAGCTCCGAGGCAAATCCCTCTTTCTGAATTTGACTTCCGACTGTTTTTATAACAGACTGGAGCTCTTCCATCCCTGAATATTGATAGGTGGGTTTCATTATCGCAAAGGGATTGGGTGTAACACCCTTCTCCGTAAGTCGGTCTCCTAAACCACGAAGGGTTTCAGCCATCCCCGCGTAACCTGCCCAATTGCCAAAGAACACTAACCGTCGTCCAGAATTAACTTCAACGATTCGCTCATAATCAATGAGAGTGGCCCCGACATCCAACATTTGTTGCAGCATCGCCATATTGTAATCTTGGCCTTTAATCACATGGGCAAAGAAGA
>JAEOSV010000166.1 GCA_016840185.1 Candidatus Hermodarchaeota archaeon
AGTAATCGCCACACCAACCAAACCCAAAGCCTGTGCTTTACTGACCACCTGTGTGGGCGACTCCGTTCCATTTGACGCAGTCGTATGTGTATGTAAATCAACAAAACCGTTCACGGGCAGTCATCTCCAATACTTGTATCATTCAATCGGGAAATCGGGTAAAAGTTTTCGGATAACCTTCAATGATTCCACGGCTTCCTCACGGGCTAACTCGAAGATAATCGGACCTTCAAAACCACACTCCTCAAGGGTCTTGAAAAACTCGATAATAGGCAAATCGCCCTGACCTAAGACCTTGTGATCATTATACGGGAATCGTCTTCCCTCTAATCGTTGTAGGTCTCCATCATGTAAATGAATCTCTAATAACCGGGAATGATATCGGTTTACAAAATCAATGATATCCGTGGATCCTGATTGCCCAGATAGTACATGTCCGGTATCCAAGCAAATAGAGGTATCTAACTTTTCAGCGATACTCCATGTGGTTTCGAATGGAAACTCGATGGATTCTAAGGCAAATTTTCGTGAAGGAACCTTTGATTGGTGAATGATTTCACGAACACTCTGTTCTGCTAGATTCCCCATTATCATCGATATCATGGGTTGGTCATCCCCGCCAATATTGAATTCGCTGAATTCCGCCCCTATCCATCCTGCATTATGAATAACATAGACTTCAGGGTCTAGTGGCTCTGCTAGACGAATGGCATCAACATGACAGGCAACAGAGGCTTCTCGAATAAAGCGATTCGGGCTTGCTGGTTCAATCGACCACAAAGGAAGATGAACTGTATAGGTCAGATCCAATTCTTCTTTAATTACTAGCAGGTTCGCTATTTGTTGCTCTGATAAAGCTCCAGGCATCACGTAACCAACGTCGAAGGTGAGTTCCTGTAAGGTGAATCCATTTTGATGGGCAAGACGGACAATTTTTGCAAAGTCAAACTTACTGAAGTCTAAAAGCCCACCTGATGATAGTTGCCTAAAGACCGTTGCCCAGTCAAGGGTCGTGATTCCAAAACGCACGGTGATGAACCTCCTTACTCTTCAAAACCAATGTTTCCGTCTATAAAAGTCAGGGGCTTACATGACCTTTGGTAAGGAAAACAAGTAAAAGGAACCTCAAACCGGATAGAATCATCATCAACCTCACAGGAGAAACACGCAAGATGTCCCAAATTGAATTAAAGAAAGAGAATCAAATCGCAGTAATTACAATTAACAATCCTCCAGCTAATGCCTTAAATCAGGAAATCTTCACACAATTACGAAGCATCCTCGAAGACCTCGATAAGGATGACACTAAAGTCATCATCATCACCGGAGCCGGAGACCGGTTCTTCATTGGCGGTGCTAATATCAAACAATTCAAAGGTTTAGACGCTAAAGGTGCAGAAAAGGCAGCACGGATGGGCCAAGAGTTCACTCTCTTCTTGGAACAACACAGCAAGGTTCTCATTATGGCCGTCAACGGTTACTGTCTAGGTGGCGGTATGGAGCTTTCACAGGCCTGTGATTTCGTAATTGCTTCTGAAAACGCGCGCTTTGGGCAAACCGAAATCAAACTGGGCATCATCCCAGGATGGGGTGGAACCCAACGCCTCCAACGTTGGATGGATCCCCAACGCGCCCGAGAACTCATCCTCACAGGTGAAATTGTTCCCGCAGCAGAAATGGGGGCCTTCGTCTACAAAGTTGTACCTCTCTCACAGTTGCTGCCAACAGCAATGAATTTAGCTGAACGAATCGCAGCACGCGGACTGATTGCCCTCAAACTTGCAAAGAAGGCACTTAAACGCGCCCTGTACATACCATTAGAAGAAGGACTCAAACTCGAAGCGCAATACTTTGGACAATCCTTCGAAACCGAAGATGCAAAAGAAGGAATCAAAGCTTTCTTTGAAAAACGCGACCCCAAAGTGGTAGATAAATAGGATTCTGCACAAGCAATTTTCACCTTCTAACCATATTCTGTGCTTCGCAGATTCCCCAGTCTTCAAAACACACCATTTCAGCGTACAAAACCATTATAGCACAATTTCTGGTTAGTGATTATCGACACATGTCAAACTCCATCAAGGAGTGATTTGGGATGCGAAAAACTCAGCTAGCCCTAGGGCTCTTTCTAATCTTCTTCTTAGTTCAATTTACCATACCCACCTTCTATTGTCCTGAAAGTCCCATCAACATAGGCGCCACTTCTCCGTCAATCCAAGATCGATTTGTCTCATCGTCATATCCGATGAATAACCTTGTAATTTTGCCAACAGGTGAAGAGGCACTTCCCGTTCCAGATGTTCCCCTTGGGAATGGTCAGGAAACCCTTGTTGAGTGGTGGAATACTAGCTATGACTACCGACGAAAAATCACGATTATTGAACCTGACATCGCATCTCGAACTATGGAACCGGTTCATGTCTATCTGACATTCACTGGCAACACCGCCCGTGAAGACATCATCGCGGTGGCCTACTGGAATCCCGATCCAGGCCCGAATGGAACCTGGTATGAAGTTCCCTCACAGGTATGGAATGCAACCACACATGATTCCGGAGGAATTGATTACTATGACTCCTGCACAGTGTGCTTCCTACTCAACATCAGCCAATACACCCAGGAAACATTCTACATCTACTATGACGATGATATCACTACTATTCGAACCTATCCAGATCATATTACTGCACTTCCCGCCAATGGGCCCGTAGCTGACGATAGTACGATGCCTTGGGTCTATAATTCCGTTACATCGACAAACTATACTTCTGTCGACATGGTGTACATCAGATCTTCAGCTGCAAGTGATGAGCATTCTGCGATTCTGTTGACAGATATGGTACGACAACAATCTGATTGGGGTGGACCGTGTTGTGGCATTGTAACCGCCCGATATGGAGATGATGACGCCTTTGATACAAACAATGGAACTAACAATGGACAACATATGCTCTTGGGGGAGTTTGCCATTGATCCCTTAGGTACAAACCCGGAATTGGTTTCTGGCGACAGTCACCGTGCAAATGTTGCACCTGATAATCCTGCTGAAGCATGGGTTGAAGGCGCAGGTGTTTGGATCCTTGATGACGGTCCACTTTTCACTCGTATCAAAATTGTC
Source organism: Candidatus Hermodarchaeota archaeon (assembly GCA_016840185.1). The sequence continues at coordinate 3,119 of JAEOSV010000166.1, forward strand.
ACCAGTGATGGAGGTTATTGTAATATTGGCTCTCCATGGTGTAATGAAACAACCGATACTGTGAATCGAGGAACAAATGGTGCTGCGGGGTTCCTAAATTATACAATTACTTACACGTTCTATTGGCACGGGGATAGCTTGTATTCGAACGTGATTTTAGATATCCAAGCAAATCCACAATGGAACGATAGTCGCGGTCAAACTCAATGTCACGTGAAAAACTATGGCGATTGGCCCCACGTCATGACATTTACTTGCTATGGGACAGATAATCAACAAGATGCCATTCAAAACCGCAAAGCTTGGTATGGAACCCTACGAGGGCTCTATAATGACAGTGCTGATGCACGACGCCATGACTTTCCACTGGAGTCATGGGCGGCTTGGTATGACGACTCTTCTCAGCCAGACTATGATGGCAATCCAGACCCTTCAATTGGTATGATTGCTCGAACTGATCCATTAGGTTGGGAACTCGTCTCGCTAGCTGTGACAAATATTGGTGATAATCTGATGCTTCAACAGATTCTGCGGGAAGGTCACCAAGGGGACTTCTTCATAATGCCTACAGGCGACCACTTCGTATATGATTATACTATCTTCACAACTGCCTATGGAACGGATTTCTCCACTATTCGGTCTCAATCGCACCAGATTAACAATCCAAACGAAATGACTGTTGGTGACGAAGAGCTCTTCAGCCACAATATTCTCACATGCTCAACGGTTGATGTAACAAGCCAAAGTATTTCCAACGTATCCATCAACGTCTACAACAGTACTACGCATCTTGTTCGTTCCGGAATCACAACCATGGCCTCGTTACTTTTTGACAAACTAGAAGATGATACATACACAATCGTATCAAATTACAGCCTTCTCTCAACCTATGGAGGACTAGTAATCTTCACAGTCAATACCACTCAACAACAACTAAATCACAGCATCCGACGGGGCTGGGATCTCACCATTGAATGTCAACTTAGTCTTCTAACAATCGAGGTTAGGGATTGGTATGATAACAGCCCGCTTCCCACATATGCTGAAGTCTTCCTAGATCAGACCTCAACCGGAAATCCCATATTCGCGTTAAATACCTCTCCTTCTGCATCAACTTACATGTACCCCGATCAATATGATGTGAACATACGGTATATCAATCGATTCCGCATTCACAACCAAACAGCCCCAATCACCGTTAGCAGTAGTAGTGACACTAATGCAGCTATTGGCATTGTTGCACGTGAACATCGAACAGAAATGGAGCTAAAAGCACCAACCACTGTTCCCTTCATTGAAGTACCATACAACGTCACCCGAAACTTCATCGTCTTTTACAAGGATTTAGATTCAATGCCATCTGGTCAAGGTATTGATGTTGGGGCAACTACTGTGCCCTATATTGCTAACTGGACTCTGTTCAACTCAACCGCAGATGTCGTCGACACAGGCACATTAACACCAGTGCCCGGTGAGGTTGGTAACTTCTCGATGTCCTTTGATGCCTCACTGTATCTAGTCAATGAGACCTATCAGCTACGGTTCTTCCTGGATGCAGATGCACCAGTTGATTATTGGCAAGCTTTTCTCTCAGTGAGCATCGTAATTCGAGGCCGTGAAGTGGATATAGTCCGCTCTTCAATATCGTATAGTGTATTTTGGAATGATACTTTTACCTTCTCTGTATATCTGAATGACACGGCAGTAAACATGCCCATTTTAGGAGCTACGCCACGGTATTTTGGCATTGGCTTCTCTGGTGATATGCTTCCCAACGGCACAGATGGTTGGTATTCGGCTAGCCTTCATGTCGTCAATCAATCTGTGGGAACATATACAATCACGATAAGGGCTCAAATAGCCGCCTACGAGGATGCAACAGCTCAAATCCTGCTCCTCGTGATCGAGCAACCAACCACAGCAATGCTCATCACTGCTCAAACTAGTGATTCATTGGGATTACACGTTCAGAACCTCAATCCCCTTGATATCTGGGCTCCGCGTGGTGATTTACTCATCTTTACTTTCAACTACACTGGTTATTGGAATCAAACTATAGCCAATGCGACCGGAATAATCAGTTACCAAATCGGATTCCAAGATATCGAATACATTGGAAACAGCATTTACCAGGTCACCATTGATACAAATACCCTAGTAATTGGTTCATATTCAGCAGCTGTTGGCTTCTCCAAACAGAATTTCGACGTTGCCATCATCTCATTCACCATTGAAATTCGCAATATTCCAACCGAAGTCCATCTCTTACATCCAGTACTCAATGTAAGCTACCACGAAGTCTATACTGGCGACATATTCCGAATTCGTGTCAACTTCACCGACTCTTGGCACAATCTCCCAATATCCA
>JAEOSV010000167.1 GCA_016840185.1 Candidatus Hermodarchaeota archaeon
AAAGCTGCTCCACCGATTTTTCCTCATCAGATAATTGAGAAAGTATTGCCACGGCATCCTTCAGGAAGGCTTTTCGAAATCGCTCATAGACCGCTTCTTCTCCGGCTTTATGAATAATCCACCCCTCCCCTTTCGCTTCTACACGTCCAAATCCTGTCAAATAGGCTAACATATCTGACACCTCCGTGGAATCAAAACTACACATCCCAGTATTCGAACGAATCTCACTGATTCCAGCTTCACCCTGCTCCACGAGATTAACAATAATACTCATGTTCTTGAAAGGAAACGTCAGCAGCGGATTCATCTACAATTCAACTCCGAAATCCAAGAAATTTCACACAACTTTTCAAAATAAGCTCTTCTCATCCACTACTCCTGATAAACGACCTTTCACGTTCAGCAACAAATCACCCACTTTACGATAAGCCATAACCCAATACATCAAAGCTATGATGTAATCCCCTAGTGATTTTATTTCTAACAACATGGGCTACTTATCATTACTTTTTCGTTGCCCTTGTTTTTGTTGTCGTCGCCGAATTAGAACATACGCTGCAATAACTAAAATAAAGAAAATAATGACAAAAAAGATCACCATGGGGAAATTCAGTACTATGAGATTCAAAATATGATATATCGGGTCAGTCGATGCTTCACTTGATCTAGAAATGGTAACTTCGACACCACTAATCACAGTTCTCCCCTCTAAGCCTGTAATTACATATGTTCGCACGAAATTTGCTGTGGACACGTATCCTGGAGTAAGGTATTCTAAGGTTGGGTGGCTTCCTTCGGAAGACGGACCTTCGGTGTCTAATGGTCGATTAATATCAGCAGTCCAGTGAGTATCAATATTTGTTTCTGTGCTCCAGTTTAACTCCAAAGTGGGAATTGCCCTGAATAATGGGATGTTTATCTCCCCGGTTCTATCAGGTCCGGGTCCGATATACAAGATCTCATAGTTCTCGACTCCAACATTGTTATCCGGGTTAACATCCTCTTGGTTATTTACAGTTGCTCGGATACAGACACTCATATCTTCTGTTACAAGAAAAGGCATAAAGAACGTCATAATACGGTTTCCTAGAACCGTTTGGGGTCTGGTTTCTCCAATTTCAATCCACTGATTCTGTCCAATTCCCCAATCACTCCCTTCAAAGAGCACCGTTGTAAGATATGCATCCTCTGGAGAGATATTATGAACGTCAACCTCAATCGTATAATGACCAGTGGAAACCAACCCAAATGTTCCTACGGGAATTGGCGAGTATATGCCTTTTACTCTGATATTGGGATTATTCCACCGAGGATTTACATCACGTCCTGAACCTGCCGGATTCAGAAACCATGTCGATTCATCCCATTGTGAATAAATCACCAGATCAGGTCGATTATCCCACCGACCGAATGCAAATGTTGCACATCGACTCGGTTGGTAGGCCACAATGGTTTCCTGTTGTGCACTTCCTGAAGGAACATAGATTTCCACTTCAAAGTTTGATGTTTGTGGATAGAATGTATAGTATCTTTTGTGAAATCCAAAATCAATCGTAACCATTTCTCCCGGAATAAAGTACTCTCCGCGTAAAGTAATTGGAGTTCCAGTCACTCCATCTTTCGGTGTTGCAGAAATATATGCTCTTTGAGAACAAACACTAATTTCATCCGAGAAAGGAATGAAATCTTTGTGTGTAACAGTGATTGTCAAGTCTTCACTGATGGATGGAGCAATTATGCACTCCGCCACACCATTGCTTCCAGTGTAGAACACCTCGTGCACAGTTGAACCTTGCACGCAGACTTTAGCTGCTTGAACTGGCTCTTGGGTGTCTTGTGAAGTAACGGTAACCCAAAATGATTGTGGACCACCAAATCCAATTTGATTCTGATAGCTAACAACAAAATTGTCTGGTTTTTGTGTATAAATTGTAAGTTCAGGGTCTCCAAAGAGGTGATATTCTTGGAAAGTAAGCTCTGATAAGACAGCATCCATTCCGAATGCGTTGTAACATAGCATTTTGCCATACCACATCAACTGGCCTAGGTTCAATCGTTGTCCAGCAGAGTGCTTTTCGTCGAATCCATCCCACAATGCATCAATCATACCCTTTACAAAGAACTGATTAGCTTGCAATGCGGACATCCGAGTTGAACCAATAGATGCAATCGCCCCACCATCCTCCCAGCGGGTGATGTTTTCACAAAATGTATCTATGTCAGGATTGTCAGGATACCGGAAAGCCCACTCGTAACCTGGAGCATATTCCTGATCGGTCTCTCCATCAAACCACCCCGTGTTGCAAGCCAGGCTCAGAACAAGAGGAAATTCGTTATTTGAAATTGTAACAGCTTCGAAATCCGTTGTAGTAAAACTGGGTTCAAACCAACCATCACAGAGCGGAACTACATGTGCCATATCCCAATGGTTTGCTGAATCCCCGTGACCAATGTAGTAAGCTAGTATGTTGCCAGATTGAATACTTGAAGAAATTCCGGAAAGGTTGTCTTGTACAAAACTATTGATTTGATAACCTTGCTCACCTAGATATTCGTTAATATATTCCATTGTAATTGATTGAGGTCCGTAACAGGCAAGAGAGGTTATTGTCTCATAGTAGTTCACGTCGGTTGGGGGTTGTTGCTCATAATCCAAAATTTTCTGAACCATTACCCCTACATCTGCAGATGAATCTACGGATAATCGGCCATAAAGAATATCTGGAATGTAATCTTCACCATCAACTGTGAAGTAGGGTAAATCTGTCCCTATGTATGAAT
>JAEOSV010000168.1 GCA_016840185.1 Candidatus Hermodarchaeota archaeon
AGATGATTCAAGAGATCAAAGGGTATCCTATTCTGACTGGGATTCGTGGACAAGAAGCTCGGGACATCAAGGCGTTGGTGAACATTTTACTACAAGTCTCAAAGCTAGTAATGGACCACCCGGTTATAAACCAGCTCGATTTGAATCCTGTCTTTTCATATCCTAAAGGCGCAAAATGTGTCGATGCTCGAATAATTTTAGAAGAAGCCAATCAATCCCAATAATATTTCATTCTTAATTACAGATTCTCATCAAAGGGTGTAAAGCTCCGTTAGTTGTGAACTACCCCTACATTGCTGTAGAGGCTTCCATCGAGTCCACTTCCCAGGGAACTTGGGGGAGGGCTGTGTGTCGATGCAAGCCACACAAGAATGCTTGTAATGGCTCCCCGTTCACAGGGGGTTGCTGCAATAGGAACCGCACCATGATGTTGACCGCCGCGTTCTGATCACGGTCAAGGGAGGTTCCACAAGCGCATTGAATAGTGCGCTCCGATAGCTGCCGCGATCGTACCGTGCCACAGACACAACATAGTTGAGTGGTTTTGGCTTCGTCAACTCTTATTACGCTTTTACCCACCTTCTTGGCTTTGTACGGTTCGTTTTCCACTGGTAGATTCTTTCGGCAAGGGCAAAGTTGTAGAGAAGGCGACATTTCTCAGAGAGGACCCACAAAACGTGGGCTTGGGCCGTTGTGGGTGTGATAGGAATTTTGTGCGTAAGAAGCATAGAAGCCATACGAATGCTAGATAGGTTGATGGGGATTTTTCAGTCTGTAGGGGGGGTGCAGATAACTTTTGAGACGATTCCTCCCCCTTTGAAAGACGGTAAATCACAACAAAAAAAGTTAAAAATGCCTCATGCATAGACCCTCTCACTCGAAAGAATCGCATTAGACGTTTTGTTGTATAAGGTGGTATAGTGGCCGAGGATTCTGTTCTGCAGCTTGCCGAAATCAACCGGCTTGCGACTTCATTGCGTGAGAAGCGTGATGAGCTTAATACTGAAGCTCAACAACTAGTTAAAGAAAGGGACAAACTCAATGCCCAAGTGGCGGAGTGGCTCTCAAAGGCGCGAGAGCACCGAGAAAAGCGTGATGAATATAATCAAAAGGTTTCTGAATTCAAAGTCAAGCGTGATGAAATTTATACAAAGCTGAAGGACCGAGTAGATGAGCGTCAAGGCAACGAAGATGACGCGGAGAAAATTCAAAAGAAAACTTCAGCACCATCTCATGTTCTTAAACGAAAGATTCGAGAACTCGATTGGTCGTTGCAAACCCAGGTTTTGGATTTAAAACGTGAACGAGAGATTATCGAACAGATTGCTGACCTTGAATCTGAATTGAAAGTGGCAGAAGACGCAGCTACAAAACGAAAAGAAAGTGCCAAAGTTCGATCAGAAATCGAGGATTTACGTTTGTTAATGAATGCAAACCATAATTCGGTTCTTGAGTTTGCCCGTCTTTCACAAGAAGAAAATCAGCATATGATTGAAGCATATGCTGAGGTTGATGCTCTTCGAAAACGTGATGATGAATCTCATCGACGATATTTATAAACTCGACGCTAGGCTGATGAAACTCATCGTCGGTATATCGAAGCTAGACAAGAGAACAGCCGACTTAGAAAAGAGTTAGGCGAATTTCGTGTTCGACAACGCGTTGAAAAGATCCAAGCGATGGAAGAACGACTCGAGGAGAAGGCTTCACTGGCTCATGAAAAACATAAACGCGGTGAACGTCTAACCATGGAAGAATTCTCACTTCTAATGAAGCGAGGGTTATTGTAGACAATTTCAACTGGCGATTGGAAGTACGACATCTGCAGCGTGTTGTAGACCCTTATTCACCTTATCTGCCGCATATAACAAAACCACTTCTTTTCCAAGTTCACGCGCACGGCTAAATAGGGGTAAAAATTTATCATTTTCCGTTGCAATCGCTAGAGTTTCAATTTTTTCGTTGTAGATAAACTCCATGGCTTCTAGGGCAAAATGAATATCGAGATCATCATGGACGATAACCGGGATAAATCCCTCTTGGGCAATAATTTTCGAAAACTCAACGGCTTGTTTTTGCAAAATAACAACCTTACCGACCTTGATGTCACCAATTTCTTCTAAGAGCGGTCGAAGCTTGGTTAAAATCTCTGAAAGTCCTGAGGAAACACTACTATCAATCAATAGCGCTACAGCATTCTTCTTTTTTCGTCTCATTTTCGTATCTCCTAATTTCCAAACCGACGATCTCTTTGCTGATAAGTTCGTAATGCGCGCCAGAAATCAATTTTCCTGATGTCTGGCCAGTAAACGTCGGCAAAATATAGTTCTGAATAAGCGGATTGCCATAACAAGAATCCCGAGAGTCTTTCCTCTCCAGAAGTGCGAATAATGAGCTCGGGATCAGCAATTCCTGCTGTGTAAAGGTGCTTTTCTATGGTGGAATCTGAAATCTCAGAAGGATTCAAAGTTCCCTTTTGAACTTTTTCTGCGATACTTCTTACAGCGTCAACAATCTCCGTACGACCGCCATAACCAATTGCCACATTTAATTGGAAGTGATTGTACTCGGCTGTTGTATCCTCTGCTTCTTTAATTGCGGTAAGCAAGCTTTTGGGAAGTAAACCTAACTGTCCAATAGCACGAACTCTAACTTCATGACGGTGGATAACTTCAGATCGTGCAACTGTTTCGAATCTTTCTTGCGCTATTCCCATAATATGATGGACTTCCTCTTCCTTTCGAGTAAAATTCTCTGTTGAAAATACATAGATAGTTACAACTTTTACACCGGCTTCAAAACACCAATCAAGAACCTCATCGATGCGTTGAGCTCCAATTGTATGTCCAAAGGTACTGGTCTGTTTTTGTTGTTTTGCGAATCTTCGATTTCCATCCAGGATTATTCCTACATGGGTTGGCATTGGGTTGTCCTTAATTTGGCGCCAAAGATACCAAGAATACAGGTGATAAATAGGTCCAACAAGGTTAGTCACTAACAAGTCTCCAGATAGAGCCAAAAGACCGAGGTATTTAATCTTTGTTTTAAGGAATGCCTAAGTATCTATCGGTTTAATTTCTTGGCGATTTTCTTTGCTGCCCGTTCCATGTTAATAAAAACTAAGCCTAGACCTGCGAGGGATTCGGTATTGGTACTCACCATTAAGACTGAATCAGCTCCAGCTGCTACCATGATAACAGCACCAGTTCCTCCTTGAGCAAACACTTGGTGTAAAGCGCCTTTTCCCAAATCGGAAGCGGCTCTTTCCCCAACGGTAAGTAAAGCGGCACTCATTGCGGCTAACAAAGTTTCATCATACTCTTCTGGAAGCTTGGCAGCTATCGGTAATCCATCAACACCTACAACCACTGCCGCCTCAATCTCGTCAACTGACTCTGTAAGACTCTCCAAAATTTTCTCAATCTCGGGGGAACTGGGTATCATCAATTTCAGTCTAACTCGCGGAAGCTTTTGCTGAGGTTTTTGGGTACAAATGATACATTAGAATATCACGAGTCACTTG
>JAEOSV010000169.1 GCA_016840185.1 Candidatus Hermodarchaeota archaeon
AAACGGCCACATCGACCAAAAAATAACCAACCATGTGGAGATGCTAGTCAGAAGTTATGATCCTTGCCTCTCATGCGCTGTACATGCCGTAAACGGGCAGATGGCGATGCGTATAAAAGTGCTTAATAATATTGGTGAGACCACACAAATCATTCTAAACTTTGAGGAGTAACCAATATCTGTCAAATCCTACCTTGCAACGCCTGTTCTCATCTCAATGTTTGATAACGTATTATTAATCGCGGTTGAAGTAATTAGTGAGAAGGCTTCGTGGATTCCTGCACCAGTTGCACTATCAGTTTCAAAGTATGGCGTTCCCCAACGTCTTTCCACCATTTTGCCTGCCATAAAGGGTACACGGCGGTCTTTTGTTTGGTGCTTCCAATTTCCAACAAGTACTATCAAACCTTTTGGACAAATTCGTCGATAATCATTAATCCAATTTAGAACGGTCATAAACGTTGAAGGGTTGGCGACATCAAAGACCAGGATTGCTCCATGAGAGCCACTGAAATAATGTCGTCTGACCTGGCGAAACGACGGTTGCCCAGCAATATCCCAGATAATTAGTTTGACTTTTAGATTGCGAATATGTAAATCCTTGACTGCGAAGGATGCACCTAATGATTGTTTATATTCTGGGGAGAAGGTATTCGACGTATAGCGTTGCAATAACACGGTTTTTCCTGAATCTGCATCTCCTAATAGGACAAGTTTTAATCTGAAATCTGATGGTTTATCTTTGAGACGTTCGTGGACTTCGGTAGTAGTTATTCCTTCTGGAGTTTTTCCTACGTGTATATGAAAAGGGAAAATTGGCCGATGAGTTCCGTAACCTTGCACGGGAGGAGGTGCAGGAGGCACCTGGTCGAAAATCGGTTCGGGTGATGGTCTGGCTTCATCGGGTATGGGTATCCATTCTTTGTAAAAATCGCTATACCTGTAGCTCATTTGGGCCTCGCGTTGTTTTATTGGATCTGGATGATGAATTGGACGTTTCTCCCGAAGCCGAATTAGTGTAATAAAGCGTGGAATTCGTCTTCGACAATAGGGGCAGACTGTGAAGATTGGATAAAGCACCGGTTGGTTACAATTCGGACACAGAATCCGGTCCAATCCTTAGCCCTCCCATACACTTCCCTTGCTATTATCGGCTCCTGTATCGAATTCTTCGCCTAACGCCATGCGAATAATATCAAGGGCTTTGCTCCGATTCCGAATATCAACGGATACCATTCCATAAGTTGTCACTCCTAGAATCCGTTGAACTAGGTATGGAGAAAGTGCACCTTCTAAATCCTGTTTATTCGCTAATGCCAATATCTGAACAGGCAAACCCTGCTCATAAATGAAATCAAGAAGTTTTGCCTTACTTTCTAATACGTTGTCAAGAATGGAATTCGTAACAATAACAACAATTCGCGTTCCCCGAAAATATAGGGTCCATAGCCTTTCAAACCGTTCATGGCCTCCGAAATCCCAGGCAACCACTTGATATGTCCCGATTCGTACGCCCTCCAAATTTTCAACCCGTGAGGCGACAGTCGGCTGATACTTAATTGGAGGTCTACCGCCACTTAACAGCGTAGTAAATGTGGTTTTCCCAACTCCAGGAAATCCAATGATGCTAATTTTCAGAGGTATGACAATGAGATCTTCAAGCCGAGTCACAAACTCATCAAGATTGACATCATAACTCAAGACGCTGCGGAAGCCTTCGGCAACGGCACGTAATCGCACCATTAAGATGTCGTCTTCATCGAATCCCTCGGCGCAAAGGATTACCACGCCCTCTCCTAGAGGCATTCCGGTCATTTTCACGCTGCCAATTTCGTCAACGAGCTCAAATCGGGTTTCTTTTACTCGGTGTGCGAACTGTCTAACAAGTGCCTCATCTACATCGTAGTTCTCCCACTTACGGAAAACCACAATCTCATCGCGGGCATCAATGATAAAGACGTGATGAATCATCCCATATCCCTCTAGTCATGGTCTTCTCTTGCTCCAATCGTCACTTTGGCAATCAGTTTCACAAGCGTTTCCAATTCCTTGGTGGTCAAATCTTGAAATGGAGCTGCCATCGCAATCATGATGCTCGGAAAGTGCTTCCGTAGAGCGAGCTGCCCATCCACAGTCAATTCCAGATTCATTTGCCGCCGATCCTCTGTTGATAAGGTCCGACGTACGTACCGTCTTGCCACTAATCTGTCCACAAATCGCGTCGCAGTACTAGCAGGAATGGAAAACCGCATGACGATGTCGGTCATGTTGCAACTGATTTTTTCATTGATGAAATCTAGAATCACAAATTCCATCAAGTGAAACTCGGCTTCTCCGCGAGCATAGCTCGGGGTTCCCAACAAGCGAATCGACTCAATTGGGAGATTAATCAGTTGGATAACAAGTTTAGTCAAATTGTAGATAAGGTTTTGACGACGTTCCTCCAACGACATACGCCCCTTGATACTAAATGAGTCGCCCAACATTGACCGGAATTAGCCGATGATACCCTTCAGGAATACTTCCAATATAAATATTTCCATATGGAAATAAATTCTGAAAATTCACCTCGAAATAGTGAACAATGATTTTTTTCATGAGGAGAATGGGCATATGACTATGCGAGTTAAAGTGTTGAATCATCTGGGAGAAACCACTCAGGATATTCAGATTTTCGACGAGTAACTTCTCGACTTCTTACGGGTCGTCTCGGAGATTGTCGGTGACGGATTCTGAACCTCAGATTCGTATTCTCGATTGGCAGAAGAAACTATATGAGGATGGACCAGCGAAAGTAGGGCTTCCAACATCAATGCCATATTGCTACCCAATTGGAGTTGAATGTATGTTTAGAAGAAGAGATGCTGAAACAAGTAAGGTAAAAGAAATGAAAAAAATTGGCGAAGGGGAGATGTGCCCCAAATGTGGGAAAAAGACCTTCTTTATGGATGAATCTACAGGGACAAAGGTCGGAGATACCATTTGGTGGGATTGTACGAGTTGTGGAGCCCGTCTCCGAAAGAAGGCTGAAAAAACATACTAAGCTTCCATCGGATCTGGCGATGGAGCTGTGATTAGCCATCGACTTTGCTTCACCTCGGAAAGAAAACCTTTCTGAGAACACCTAGGTCACACCCCTTACCAACTAGGAGACCTAAAACAAGCTGAATAATGTTCAAAGATCCGCTATTTTTTTTCTTAAATAGAATTAGGCCGCTAGCGCAGTAGGTCTCATTTATGAATCGTTATTTTTCCTTTTCGTTTTATTTCTTGAAGTTCAAGACGGCGCTTTTGAGGCGCTTTTTTTATGATTATGTCGAGAGCTCTTTTCGCGTCCTGTAGCGTTGGTGTTCTTCGTCGGTATGCCATAGCGGTGGGAGAGAGTCGTGGGGGGCTTGGGGTTGCGGGGCGTCGGCTTGCAGGGCGTAGGCGACTCCATATTGATCGTGATGGTGAGGTTCTTCGACGGGCTTTGGGCGGTTGTGGGGCTTTTTCTTTGAGGGCTATGGGTGCAAATGTTAAACCCAGATTGACTGCTTCTACGTTTTTCAGAAAGCCCGGTTCATAGCCGGTCATAATGAACGTGAGATTATAGTGTCCAGGGACAACTACGACATCATACCATCCATCAGCATAGGAATGCTGCCTACTGGTAACGGTACCTTCGACTATAATGTCTGCTACTCTGAGAATTCTTTGACCAGTTGCTTCATCGGTGATTTCACCTGCGATGCTACTAAGACCCATTTTAATCACACAAAGAAAGTGATTCAGAATTGTAACCCATAATACTTACAGGAATATAACTTTAACATCGTCTTTTTAGAAGGGAGAAATATATGATTGGAAGGAGAATCGCCGGCTGAGAATGTGCAGTAAAATGTCCTTTCAGCACACCTTGTTGACCTCTGATAAAGTTTACAAATACGCGCAGAGCCTTATAAGGCATAGACGTTTTGTAAACCGGTGACGTTACACGCGCTATTATAGGGGTTAATGGCTTGGGGAAATGGTGTTGTATACTTGGCGGTCCCCGTATTTATGCAACATCGGCAACCAAGTTGGAGCTGAATGTATGGCAAGAAAAATTAGTCGGACAACGACAAAAAAAATTAGAGAAGTCAAATACGAAAAGTGTCCCAAATGTGGGCAAATGAAACTCTGGTATGATACAAACATTGGAAAAATGAAATGTGTCAATTGTGGAGCCGAGTTCCGTAAAATGACTTCAGAGATTTAACCACACCTCCTTCGTAACCAGCGATGTAGCTGTATAAAAACAGGTTACAGACGAAGTATGGAAGAAATGACGAACTAGGCTATCTATGCGAAGACAACGGGTAAAGCGTAATCACCTAAGGATAATCTCTGCAGGAGTAATAAGGTGGTGTTTATGTCAAGAAAGGGTCCAGCGAAATCATCAAAAACCGCTGCGAAAAAAACGACCGCAACATCAGGATCAGAAACGCAATCGATGACTATGACAGAACAAGAGCGAATGATAAGAAAGGGTAAGTGTGTTCAATGTGGCGCAATGGCCCTTGTATACGATAGAATGGAGAAGGGTCTCTCTCATTACAAGTGTGAAAATTGTGGCGCCAATCTACGGTTGGTGTCACGTTCACACTAATCACACTTCCATCGAAACCGGCGACGAAGCGTAATCGCCTCGAACATGACAAGCACAACCTAAGGATGGTTAGAAATGAAAACCTCAACCCGCTCGAGTTCCATCGTCAAGGTGATAGTAAATGACTGACAAGAAATGTCTTGGAAAGTGTGTATATGCTTTTTATACAACTATAGCCAAAGGAGCGGTTCACGGGTGCTTCAGCAAAGCCTCGAGGCTTCTTGGGGCTTTGACAACACCACAAGAACTCAGACAACGAAAAATCTTCAACGTAGACCAAAGCAAGACGAAACCAATGATTGATGTATTCCATGGAGAAGATCATTATGACCCGAAAACTCGTTAGTCTTCTTATTCTCAGCTTCATACTCATGGGGGCGCAGGTCAGCCTCCTTCCTTTCCTGCAAGTACCTCAATACCACGATGGAGTGAGGGTAATCCATAGTCCCTTTACCATCCACACCTCAAAACAAGTTGACGAACTGAACCTCAACACTGGTGCTCTCAACAACAGGGAAAACCTGCCCGTTCCAGGCACCGGTATCGTCAACGAAGACTTTACCACGACCACCTATCAAGACAATAGCGAAACTAATGTTACCGGCTGGGGTAGTGGTACCCTGCACCTCCCCCACAAAGCCCCCACACTCGCCGGCACCTACAACACCTCTGGCACCGCACAGGATGTAGTGGTGAGTGGCGATTTCGCCTATGTCGCCGATGAGACTTCAGGATTACAGGTCATCGACATCACCGATCCCACACAACCCTCCCTCGCTGGCTCTTACGACCCGTGTGTTGCATATGGGGTCGATGTGGCAGGAAATTATGCTTATATCGCCAATTGGACTGGTGGGTTGTTGGTGGTGGATATTACGAATCCGTCCCAACCCACCTACGCCGGTTATTTTGACGCTTGGGACCCAGGTCTTGCAGTGGATGTTCATGTGGATGGGAATATCGCTTATGTCACCGATGTACTCTGGGGATTGTGGATCATCGACATCACGGTGCCCACTAACCCCACACTGATTGACCGGTATTCCGTTGCCGATGCATGGAATGTCTTTGTGGCAGGGGATTATGCTTATGTCACCTTATTGGATGCGGGATTAGCAGTGGTGAGTATCGCTGACCCCAACAACCCCTCCCTTGCCGACTCCCTTGACACCGGCTGGGCAAATGGAGTGTGTGTGTCGGGGAATTTTGCCTATGTCACTAATTCTACCGGGGGGTTGGTAGTGGTGAATATAACATTGCCCAACCAGCTCTCCTTGGAAAGTTCTTGTGACACCCAAGGTCTTGCGTGGGATGTGTGTGTGTCGGGGAATTTTGTCTATGTCACGGATACTGGAGGTGGAATGACGGTGGTGAACATCACAAATCCATCGCAATTATCCATGCTGTCAACCTATAACACCACGGGTACTACATTTGGTGTGTGTGTGTCGGGGAATTTTGCCTATATCGCCGATGGGAGTCAGGGGTTGCAAGTCCTCGACATCGCAATACCCCTTCAACCTTCCTTAGCTGGCTATCTTGACATGTCCGGTATTATTCAATATGACATAGTGGTGAGTGGGAATTTCGCTTATATGGTTGGAGCGCCGGGCTTGACGGTTATCGATATAACAGACCCATCACAGCCTTCTCTGGCTGGCTCTTTGGGAACTGCAATTGCTTATGGGATCGATGTGGTGGGGGATTTCGCATATATCGCTGCCACTAGCGAAGGCTTGTTGGTTGTGGATATCACGAATCCGTCACTACCCGTCCTAGTTGGCAACTACACAACTCTCAATGCTGCAAATGATGTTTTTGTGAGTGGCAATTTTGCTTATGTCACCGTTCTTTGGTACGGATTGCATGTATTCGATATTACGACTCCATCGCTCCCTATCTTGGTCGGTACATACAGTGGTGGGGGCGTGAACCCCAACCACGGAAGTGTGGTGGTCAGTGGTGATCTCGCTTATGTCATCCACGAGTATAGGGATTTGATGATTGTCAACATCACGGACCCCTCCAACCCCTTCCTGGAAAGTGATTTACCTATCTTTGAATGGGCTGGCGACCTGTATGTTAATGGCGATTATCTCTACATAACCAATCGTTCGCGTGGGTTTTCAGTGGTGGACATCACGAATTCATCCCAGCCTTTCTTGGTTAGCACCTTTGACACTTACTACGCAAGAATGGTTTTTGTGGAAGGGGATTTTGTCTATGTCGCTGACTCTAGCAATGGGTTGCTGGTTATGGACATCACGAATTCATCCCAGCCTTTCTTGGTTAGCACCTTTGACGGCCTAGATACTGCGGATTGTGTCTTTGTGGAGGGGGATTTTGCTTATGTTGTAGATTCGTACGATGGGTTGGTGGTAGTGGAGGTTCAGCGTAATCGTTGTCGTGATTATGATTCTTCAGCTCTTGCCCAATCTCTCTCGGTCTTTACATCAAGTCCAGCATTGATACTCCGGTCGCTTCTCACCTTGACCGTTACAACACCTTCTGATACAACAATAATTTGTGAATTATCGGCTGATGACGGAGTTCACTGGGAATCTGTCACGGTAGGAGTTGAGTATACCTTTGCCTTTGTTGGTGAGGTTTTGCGGTGGCGGATTCTCTTTTCTACTGCTAACGAAACGAAGACTCCTAAGGTGGATGCATTGTCCATCACTGTGACAACAGTTTTGGCTGCGCCCACCTTGACCTCTCCGGGTAATGGAGTAAATTCAGCGGACAGCACTCCAAATTTTGATTGGAGTTCGATCGCTGGAGCTATGGGCTATCTGTTACAATTGGATACAGCAACTACCTTCAACACGATGAACTTACGCAATTTAACTGTTACAACACCACCTCATAGCCTGACCACACCCTTGACCGATGGCGTATGGTATTGGCGAGTAGGAGCAAACGATTCAGACAATGATATTGGGTATTTCTCAACTACTTGGAGTCTGAGAATTGATACCCAACCCCCCAATTGGTCTCAGATACCAACCAATCAAATTGCTGAACTAGGCTCGCCGTTTCGCTATGATCTCAATGCCTCCGATCCCGTGGGAATAGATTACTGGTGGCTTAATGACTCAGTGCACTTTAACATCGATGCCAACGGCGTCATCACTAACGCGGCAGTTCTCGGGATGGGTGACCATGGACTCCAGGTTTGGGTCAACGATACCTTCAACCATATTCGGACCGCTTCGTTCACGGTCACCGTCCAAGACACCACTATTCCTACCTGGGATTCGACGCCCACTGACCAGTCTGTTAGATATCTTGAGCCCTTCGCTTACCAAGTTTCCGCTTCGGACTTGGGCGGCATTGATCGCTACTGGATTGACGACACTACTTACTTCGCTATCAGTGCCTCGGGCATCATCACCAACAGCTCTAATTCCTTACCCGAAGGCACCTATACCATTGAAGTGCGGGCCTATGATCCCTCGGACAACTACTGCACGGCGACCTTCACTCTCACTGTTGCACCTCCTGCTCCGCCACATCCTCTAGCTTGGTTGCTGGAAAACCCTGCTCTGTTAGGTTTGCTTGGTACTGTAGTTCTCGCCGTGTTCCTGGTCTTAGCCGTCTACATATATGCCCGGCGCCGTCGGGTACGCTTGGACCCCATCGATGAGGAGGCGCTTTATGAGCAGAGCCTAAATGACTTGGCTAGTCCCCAGGCGGAGACTCGAGAATTTGCTGCGATAAAACTTGGTGAACTCGCCAAGGTTGAGGCCGTGGAACCACTACTGCACGCGCTCGAACAGGAATTGGGCAGTCCGGCTTATGAGGTTCGACTTGCTATTGTAACGGCTCTTGGCAAACTCGGAGAATCCCAGGCGGTTCCAAATCTGGTGGAGGTTCTGAAAACCGATGGCGAATGGCGTGTGCGGAAAGCGGCAGCTGAAGCCTTGGGTGCTGTGGGTGGTGAAGAAGCCTTCAATGCCCTCAAGGAGGTTGGAGACCGCGAGGGTCCTGGCACCATCAAGGACACGATTGATGCCATTCTCCGTGACAAATAAGAGAGAAATAACTCTGAAAAATACTCTCATGGGTTCAACAGCGTAGCTTAGCTAGACTACGTTGTAGTTTCAGCTCCTTGAAAGTGTGTATATGTTTTTTATACAACGACTAGCATAGAGGGGTTCTACTTGCCTTGGGATACTTCGACAGGGCGACCTCGGGCTCTATTAGGAGCGTAAGGATCCTTGATAGGTGTCATTTCGCCTTGACTCGAACATTGAATGTGGATACAATTTCCCAATCAATTATGGTGAGGATACCATTATGACCAGTAAACTCGTCAGTCTTGGCCTTCTCAGTCTTCTCGTCGTGGGAGCATTAACCAGCCTCTTTCCCTTCTTACATGCACCCTACCCCCGCAGTAGGATAATAGTGAACCATAGTCCCCTTCCCACTCCACTTTTTGATTCTCGTTTGCAACCTCTACCTGCTGTGCATGATCCCCTTTGGACACGTCAATATCCGAACACCACGCATCTTGAACGAGTTCTCTCAATGGTGGAGGTGACTGTGGGTGGCGGGTTTGCTCTGGTCGGACTTCAGCAGGATCCATATGCTAACCAACGGGTTA
>JAEOSV010000170.1 GCA_016840185.1 Candidatus Hermodarchaeota archaeon
CAGGTTGAAGAGCAAAATGAACCTGCTCAAAAATTGTATTATGGCTTGGGATTTAAAGACGCCTACACTTATTGGTATCGTGTTGCACCAAAATAAACCCAGATAAGCCTTGGTTTCGTGTTTCCATGGACGCTACCATTTGTACCAGATTTCAGTTTTCACATCATCCCATCTAAAAGTAGAATCAGCAACTAATTCGATAAAATGGAAGTTAGTTCCAATTTTTTCCATCTTTCTGCTATTTTTTCCCAGAGGCATACTGCCAAAATCGAAACACTCAAAGCGCACCACCTAGCTACTTTTACTCGTTGGAGGATTTACCTGTGAATGTTGAGCAACGCATCGAAGAGCTCATCAAAGAACTCAGTAAACCAGGTCGTGAAGCCCTCCAAGCCAGCACCGCCCTCTCCGAAATCGGTGCCCTTGCCGTCGTGCAACTGGTTAAAACCATCAAAGATGAAGACGATGACTACACGCGTAAGCTTGCGGCTCTTTCTTTGGGTCGTATTGGGAAACCTGCGATTGATCCACTACTAGAGACCATGGAAAGCCAGGATGCCGATGACCGACGTTACGCTGTAGAAGCCCTAAGCCATATCCGTTCCGAACCACGGGTCCTCGGAGCTATTTTCCAAGCCCGTAAAGACCCAGACGAACAGGTTCGACAAGCAGCATGGCGCGCCCTTGAAAGACTCCCTGCACGCCATATGGAAAAGCGCATGGCTTAATCGATAATCCTCATAGGATTGAAGGACCTGGAACACCCATAGCCATAGGCATTAAACCAGTTTTATTCACTCACCTATGAAGCTCCTCCATGAAATAACTCAAGAATTTCAATTCAAACACATAAAAGCAAGGTCTAACTCTATTTGACTCAAATACCTTTACGAGGTCAAAGTTATGGCTACACGAAAACTCATCAAGTCACTTTTTGTTGTGATAATTCTCCTAACTGTGATTCCGCTTGCAGCGTGTAATCCAGCAATGACTTTGCCAACATCTCAATCAATGAGCAGCCATTCTCCACATTCATATACTGCTCTCTCTTCACCAGCAGAGCCTATTTCATCTCCTGGCCCAGATTTGGGAATCACGAACTGGACGCATAATCACATTGAAAATCCTGATCTTGAAGACTGGCCCCTGTTATATCCGTCCGAATGGGAAGGGCAACGCAATACTGACAGGTATAACTGGTTTTCCACACAACCACCGGGTCACGTCAACCAAGGAACCTATTCAGTAGGGTTACAAACACGACCGACCATCGGGATGCCGGGTTTTACCTACATTTACCAAAGCAATTTCAATGCGGATATGCGAAATCTCACCTTAAACTTTGATTACTACGCCGATTCAGTTCCGAGCCTAGAGTTTGATTATTTGATGGCGTACCTCACGTTTTCAGATGGACGTACAATCTGGTATCATTTCGTTGGGGGTACAGGTTTATCGTTAACAAACGCAACAATGACGGGTTACTTCCTACTTTCTGGACCAGTAAGTACATGGGTTACTCTGAATCGAAACGTCACAGCTGATTATCTATCATTGGCTCAGTTTCCAGGGTCAATATCTCCAGGCTTAATAGTCAACCAGATTCGGTTTTACCTACAAACGGGCACCACTTCGACTCAATGGTTGCGTATCTATATCGATGATGTCCAAATAAAAAATGAAACAACAACGTTTATCGGAGGTTCCACTGGAGATGGTGACTTCGAAAGTGGTTTCTTTAATCCCTGGTTCCACACCGGCAACTATGATGTCTCATATATCTCAAAAAGTAGCACTGCCCATAGCGGAGTGAACAGTTGTAATGTCACCGCTGCATCTAATGGAAATTACAGTTTTGCGCAGGTCTATCAATATCCACGTGTCCGAATTTCGAGTCAAAACCAAGGTGCTGTTAGTTTATGGTGGTACCTAACCCAAGACAATGTGGGCATATTTGAGTATTCCATGGTTCAGTTCCAGTTTTACAACCTGTCTGGCTACTTCACACTCTATTATCTATTGAGTTATGGTGGCACTTTCCCCTACAGTAATAGCAGTGTGAATCAATACATTCTCGCCAATGATTTCAACACAACTGGGTCCTGGCAACAGTTCCAGTGCAATCCCTGGGAAGACTTGTTGGCCACCTTTAACACAAATGATGCAATTCTCAATGGGTTCTTTGTCAATGTTAACTCACAGAGCGCTAATGCGCGGGTTGAACTTCTCTTCGATGATGTCCGCTTCGATGCTCGCACTGTGAGCGATGCAGATTATGAAGACCAACATGGTCCGGGTTCGCCCATTCTTGGTTGGGATCGAGGTTATTCATTAAATCTCACCGTTTCCGATCAGGGATACGGTGGCGGAAAAGCCGCCAACTGTTCGTTAGGGAACCTCGAGTTCCTCAGCCTCGATCATGAGCTCAATGGACGCCCCCTCAACAGCTCCCGAGAAACCTATTTTGATGTCATCTGGCGTATCGAAGCTTTTGCTGGAATTCGTATCGAATTTAACTTGGAATTCGAAGACGGTAGGATTATCCACTATATCCTTGGAACGAATAATTGGGGACTTCTAAGTAACAGTTCTGCAGTTAGATACTTCAACGTAACAGGGAGCGGAACCACCGGCACATGGATTCAGATGCACCGAGACCTCGTCCATGATTACCAAGCAGCCTTCGGCAGCCTACCAGATACTACCATGGTGAACCTCGAATTCTTTGCAAGCTGTGATACACCATCACTCGAAGTCTTATTCGATGACCTCTACATCTATGATGACCCCGCACCCCGACTTAGTAATCCCTGGTTGAATCCCAACACGCCGAACCATAATGACCCGGTCCAGGTGGAAGTCAATGCCGAAGACCAAGACCTCGATACGGTGATGCTCATCTACCGCATCAATTCTGGCGTCTTCAACTTTGCACCCATGGTCTACCAAACTGGGTCCACCTATCAGACCACCATCCCCGGCCAACCCTACAATTCCGTGGTCGAATACTTCTACCAAGCCAACGACTCCTGGGGCATGTACACCACCCTACAAGATGGCGTCAACTACTACTCATACACCGTCGCAGACCAAGACAACCCCAACATCGCCATCACCGCCCCCGGTGATGGTGACACCGTCAGCGGCATACTCGACATCGAAGCTACCGCTACCGATCCTGCCAGTGGCATCGAACGTGTCGAATTCCGCATCGATACCACCCTCGTCGCCACCGACACCTCAGCCCCCTACAGCCACACCCTGAACACCTCAACACTAACCAATGGCGCCCACGATATCACCGTTACAGCCTATGACAACGCCGGCAACTCCGCCCAAACATCACTTTCCATCACCGTCCACAACCAACCCCCCACCACACCACCTCCACCAGTATCCCCACTCATCTACGCCGCAGCAGCTATCGTCGTAGTTGTCGTGGTTCTGATAATCCTTCTCGTCTACTGGTTCTACATCCGACCTCGCGGAGCTCAATAACCTGAAAATCTGCCCAGCTATAGGCTGGGCCTTTTCATTTTTTTTCTGCTACCAATCTGCTTAAAGCAAAGATGTTTCACGTATAACTCAGCATTTCATAGTATAACCCAGTTCTTTCTAGCTGGAGTTTGAGGGATAGGTAATGGCTAAGATACATTATCAAATTCATTTCTTAGCAAGTTTCCTTATTCTTTTGATACTCATCACACAACCCATCAATTTACACCTCTATTCTTCAATCCAAAATAGTGTGGATCCTGTCTCTTCATCACAAAACGTACGGCCAGCTCCTGCAGATGTCCCCATTACATCACCTGGGCCGGATCTTGCAATATCCAATTGGACCCACAATCACATCGAAAATCCAGGATTTGAGAACTGGAACGACTCCAACTCGCCACTTTTTTGGTCCCACTCAAATGTGATCCAAAGCATGACTGCTCATTCAGGTGAATACAGTTGTAATCTAACGGGGACATCCACGGGTCCTTATAGTACCTCGTATCTTAACCAAAGCCCGTTCATACGTGTTAGTTACCATAACCCTGGAAACATCAGCTTATGGTGGCACCTTAACATTGAACAGCTGTCGGCAAACGACTATGCTCTCATCCAATTTCAAATGTATAATTTCACACACAACTTCCGACTCAACTATATTTTGAGCTCTGGAAGCAGTCTTCCATTCACCAACACAAGTTTAGAACTCTACTATCATGTAAACGGTTTCAATTCAACAGGAAGCTGGCACCGTTTCCAATTCAATTTATTAGATGCTATTGCAACCCCTTTTAACACTACAGAGGCTGTAGTAACAACATTCAATGCGACCGTTCAAACTCAAAACCCAAACTCCCACATCCAAGTTTTACTTGATGATCTACGTTTTGACGCTCGAGCAATAAGCGATGCAGATTACGAAGACCAACTCGGTCACGGTGAACCCATTCAAGGCTGGAACACCGACATCTCTCCACATTTTACAGCCACAACGATTTACGGGAATGGAGCTGTAGGTGCACAATGCCAGTTGGAATCTTCCGAAGATGTCAAACTCTCCCACGACCTGAACCAACGACCACTTAACAGCACACGAGAAACCTATCTAGACGTTATATGGCTACTTTTAGAATTTTCAACGGGAAGAATACAATATAGCGTTAAACTCAGTGACAATAGAAGCCTCCATTATGTGTTCGCAGCCAATAATTGGACGGAACTGAAGAATGATGCTACCAACGCCTTTTTCAACGCCTCAAACGCTGGAACGATAGGATATTGGAATCAAATGCATTGTGACCTTGTCCATGACTATGAGAACGCCTTTGGGAGTCTTCCTAACTGTTCGATGATTTCCCTTCAATTCCTTGCCTTCTCTGATTCAGACCTTCTTGAAATTATCTTTGATGACCTATACCTCTATGATGACCCTGCACCACGACTAAGCAACTACGATTCTTGGCGAGCGGGGATTTCAGAAACCCGAAAAATCTTTGTCGATGCAGAAGACCAAGACCTTGAAACTGTGTCGGTAATGTTCCGAACCAATGGCGGCAATTGGATAGAACTTACGATGTTGCCATCAACCTACTATCCGTATATCGAAAATCGATATGAAACAACCACGCCAGAACGTCCATACAATACTCTCGTCGAATATTACATCCAAGCCCGTGATTCCTGGGACGGGATCAGCCAGCTTCTAAACGGGTCAGGGTACTTCTATTATCGTGTGCAAGATACACACGTACCAGAAGTCGAGATTCTTTGGCCCTCCCATGAGACAATCGTTCACGGACTCGTAGAAATTCGGGTCAGTGCCACTGACACTGAAGGTGGTGTCGATTATGTTGAATTCCGCATCGATGGCGAAAGCCATTATAACGATACTACAGCACCCTATTCGTACACATGGAATTCGACGACTGTTCCTGACGGACGCCATCGGTTCAGTGCCATAGCCCACGATTATCGTGGGAACTCGGCAGGTCGCAGCAGGTATGTGTACACCATTAACAACCCGGACCCTCCACCGCCTCCCTTCCCCTTTGCAATTATCGTTATTAGTGTGCTAATTATTTGTACCCAAATTATACTCCTTGGATACTTGGTATATCGGCGAAAGCAACGCAAATGAGTGACGTTAAACCATTTTATTTTCGATGGGTCGAAAACTGAGAGACCAAACCATAAATTAAACAAACATCAAAAAAATAAACTAAAAATAAAAACAAACATAAGGTTAAAAATAATACATAACGGTTAAAAATATTAACAAATAAAATAACAAAAAATCAATTATACTATTCGACCCAACGAACACCGGTGACACAATAACACGCGGCAATGTCCCAACAACATACCCCCACCAGAACGAAATGAGCTCCACTAAACCCAAAAAAATGACAACCACATGTTGCGAAACACCATCTTTCACTTCATTTCCGATCAGGAACAACCTTTTCGAGTTTAGGACGCCCATGGTTTTTGTTTCTAAAACTTGAAACTGTGGACAACGTTTCGCATTACAATGCAGAGATACTAATCAGTACGGAATCCATCTATCATTAATAGGATGCCTGCAACCCCAACCGCTGCGAAAAATATCCCTAACACAATCCCCAATAAAGGGGATGCAAAAGAATAACCAAACACAAATCCAAACGCAGCAGTCAAAACTACAGAGACAAAACTCATTATACCGATAATAGCACCTGAAATAATTCTCAAACTATTAGCCATTTCAAAAACATCCAGTTTCTACCATAGTTAAGGATCTACCTAAAAAGACTTACCTCACACCCCCACCCCACTCATCAAGGCGAGGAATACCTCGGAAGAGCATTATCACAAACAGCTGGTAAAAAAACTCGAACAAACAAGATGAAATTCTATGATGTGAAACTGTTGTTTCAATTCATAGAGTAGGAAATCGTGTTTTATCAAGGGCTTTTTTCTGGATTTTCCTTATGTGTGGCCCAAGTTTTTTCATTTCTCGGATAGTAAACCAGAGGCCTCTGATTGAATTACAGATATAGCAAATTCTTTGGATATTATCGATTGTATACCCCTTTTCATTATCAATGCGATCTACTGCAAAACCACATAGTTTCTTTTTTCCGCGGATTCTCTGAAAATCCTTTGATTCCTTTTCCGTGAGACCACAGTATGGGCAGATTCTCGAATCAGCTTCACCAAATTTGTCATCCCATTTTCGGAACTCTTCGAATGTGATGTGAAATGGTAAGTTGGTTCTTCTAGATCTTCTCTCAACGGCTTGATACTGAATTTTCAATCGACGAATACCTTTGTATGCCTTTTTATAACGAAGAGATGCACAGGTTTTACATTCATTGGTATAGCCCCTATAGCGGTTCTTGTTTTTATGAAACTCACTTTCAGGAAGTAATTTCTTGCAAAGATAACACCGCTTGATTCCATCCGATACATAGGTAAAGTGACTCTGAAGCCTTTCACTCTTATCCTTAGTTGAACCAGATTCCATCTTCTATTCAATGTCTATTTGTGAAGTGTTTTATTAACATCCCAAATTATTGGTAAAAACAGAATCACGATTAATTTCAGCCCTATATTTGTGCAAGTTAGTCCTGTTATGGGATGTGGGGCGGGGTTTTTGGTTGTTATTTGTTTGCTGTGAATTTTTTGATTTGTCGTCCTGCAATTCGTTTCGCGAGGGCCTTCTTGTAGAAGGGGATTTTGATAGGGTAGTAGTAGTCGGTTTTGTCTTTGTAGTATTCGTAATCGGCGATTCCTTCTTTTTTGTTTATTTCTGAGATGGCTTTGAAGATGTAGAAATAGACGAAATCGTTGAAGGTAGGGCTATATCGTACGCCTTTCTGGATGGCTTTGATTAGTTGTTTGAAGGCTTGGAGGGTCTGTTCGAGATTGTATTGGGTTTCGGTTTCTGATTTGGTGGATATGAAGAGTTCCAGGGTTTGTACGACGTTAAACCCGAATTGCCCGATGTTGCTACTCAGATATTCTGTTGCTGCGTCGGCTCCGAATCCTTTGCAAGTTGCCATAAATAGGGCAAATTTGTCAAATAAGTAGGGTCGATGGGCGATATATCCGAGTTTGTCCATGAACTTTTTCATGAGTGCGGAAATATGGCGGGTGTGTGTTGGTGTGGCAAACACGACGCCATCGGCTTCTTCGATTTTTTTCAGAATAGTATCACGATCATCGTTTAGTGGACATTTCTCTGGACCTCGGTTTATACAGGCATAGCATCCGTAGCAGTCCTTCAGTTCCATATCTTTGAGCATCAATATTTCATATTTAACATCAGGGAAGTGGTCTTTCATTGCGTTGAGAAGTTTGTAGGTTCCGCCTTTCCGAGGGCTTCCACAGATGGCAAGTATCTTCATGATGTTTTGCCTACCTTTCTTGTGTTGTTGAGCTCTTCGAGGGGAAGAAGAGAAGTAACACATACGTGTTCCAGTTAAAAACCTCGTTTTTATTCTAAAACGACGAATTTCCAGCTAGACGTTTGTGCAAGTTACCCCCGAAAACAGCTTTAGGTCAGGGTTTTCAGGGGTTAAAGGGGTATCCATTTTCGAACCCGTTTTTTATAGGCTAAATATTCATCTCCGAATTTTGCTTCCAGGCGTTGTTCTTCATCGTTGGCCAGGTAGTTGTAGCCGATGAAGACGGCGATGAGGGGGATCAAGGTGATTAGGGAAAGAGTGGTGATCCAGATGCCGACGTGGACGAGAACCATGCCCAGGTACATGGGGTGGCGGACGCGTGCATAGGGTCCTGTGTTGATGATGTGGGGTTCGGTGCCTTCGAAGACAATATCAGATTTAGAGGTGAGCCAGAGGCTGAGAATGACAATTATAATGCCAATAATGACATTGAAGAAGAAGGGAGTGATGTAAACGAGAGCGGTAAGACGGAAGAGGAAGGAATCCAGAAGCCAAATTATGATGTAAAACAGAAATAGCCCGATCATAAGTTGGTGACCACGGGGGTGTTCACCTGCCATGTGTGGGGGACCTTGATGTGACATAGATATTCACTTCTTAGTATGAGTTCGTGAAACTCAGATATTTTAGTATTCACAATCACCAAAACATCGGGAAAAAACGTCGTTTTAGAGATTAATAGCTAGCTGAGGGACTGGTTGAATAGAGGAGTAAGAAACCGATGATGAATCCGAGGGCAAATAAGATAATGGAGATGATTCCACCCCAGGCAATGAAGAAAGAGACGAGACCCAGCATGAGGTTCATGAGGAATTCGGGGAGGAGGGTGTAGTTGGCGACGATGAAGAAGGGGATAGACCAGAAGGCGATGCCGAAGCAGATCCCGAGAAAAATGGCGGTGATGGGACGGCTAATTCGCCCAGCGACCTTCGCAATAGCATCGTTGATATCTTGTAGGATATTTCGAGGTTCAACATCACTGTCTGTCACGATTTTCGCATCCTGGATATGCTTGTCCTATGGAATTATAAAAAGCTTCATCCTTCTGCACCCTAATGTTTCCAAGTTCACCTTAAAATCATCGTTTACCCTGGAAAATAGAGCATCTGAGGGGTAACTTGCACAAAAACTGGAGAAGGAGTGGCGTTATTGGTCGAAAAACTTCTTTTCTTCGTCCTCGGGTATGTCGGTTGCTTCTTTGCAAAAAAGGCTGAAGATGAAACAGACGCCAATCATGAGTGGTAGCCAAAGCCAATTGACCAAGGCAATACTGAGGATGATTCCGAGGACGATACCGACGATCACAGCGATGATGATGCGTTTGTATAGTGGTGTCAGTTTCATAGATGGTGGCTCCGTGGGTTTTGCTGGTATGCGTTGTGGGGTTTTATACGGGTTTCTCTTGGGTGGTTAAGAGATAAATACGAGGTGAGGGCTAGGGGGGGTTGCTTATTTCCGCGGGCTTCCCTCATGAGAAATTGTCTCTTAGGAGGATTTTCTATGAAACGAACATCAAAACTCACTTGTATTCTTCTTTTTGCGCTTCTTGTTGGTTCATTGTGTGCGGTGGTTCCATCCTTGGCTTTTGTTCCGCAGGCTTCGGTAACTGCACGTACTGTGAAGGTCATTCCGGTGGATGATGTAGAATCGGCGGAATGTCAGACCGACTTGATGATTGATTTGAGAACAACCGTGGCGACAGAAATCGCAGAGATATTGCACCCAGATCCCACGGCTTCTGTTAGCTTTAATCCACGAACGAAGGTGGAAACCGCAAATCCGGGTTTAAATACGCTCATCGAGTATCTTTCGGTGCAGCAAACTGATGGATTTGAGGGGCTGTTGGCTCAGAATCCGGAAAGTGTGTTGCAAACTGATGACCGAACCCAAATTACAACTACGACGAACTTCCCGTGGAATACGATTTGTAAGCTCTATATTGAGCACCCTACCAGTGGTACAGCAGTGGGAACAGGGTTCTTTGTGGATGATTTTCACGTCTTAACGGCGGGTCATTGTGTCTACTTGCACGATGAGTTAGGATGGCCATCAGATGCGTGGGCTGACGAAGTTACGATTATTCCAGCGATGGATGAAGGTTATGCGCCCTATGGCAAGGCGAAAATGTCGACTATGTGGTCGTATACCGGTTGGACGAATGACCGAAATCATGAACACGATTGGGGCCTTATCCGAATTGATCGAAATCTCGGAACCACTGTGGGTTGGATGGGACGAGAAACAGCACCCTACACTGATCCCATTTACAGTTCCAGTACGACAATCAATAGTGCTGGATATCCTGGTGACCGCGATTTGGGTCTCAACATGTACTATGATTATAATACAACTCGTGTGGCGAATGATAACAACCACTGGTATTATGTGGATACAGCCGGTGGACAGAGTGGCATGCCCATTTGGCGACTGACCGGCGGAAATCGGTATGTCCAAACGGTTCACGCTTATGGCAATGATGGCTCGGGATCTAATCATGGAACCCGGCTCAATCAAAACAAATACGATCAATTGAACACGTGGTTGACCGGTGATGCAGGTAATCAACCCACTGATATTCCGGATTTAGTGGATACGGGGCAGCGGTACAGCCTTCAGTGGGATGCCGTGGATCCGGATTATAGTGAACGTTTTGGTAGTTTCACCCCGAGCTTGGTTGGTGACGGTACGACTCTCTTTTCAGTAGAGACCTTTGTAACCAATTTTGGTCGAGTCTCTTCAGGAGCCTTCACGGTCTCATTCTACGCCTCCACGAATACTATCATCTCTACGGGAGACTATCTCATTGGCACTGATAGCGTGAGCAGTTTGTCCGGGAATGGGAATGTTGCGGTGAGTTGGGCGGGAGCCTTTCCCTCCGGACCTCCCAGTGGTAACTACTACGTGGGGTGGATTATTGATTCCGGGACCGTGATTACAGAACACGATGAATCAAACAATCGTGGAGTCATTACGTCATACCAATTGCAAGTGGACGCCGATGCGCCGACGAACCCCACAGGTTTCACTTCAACACCCAGCATTAGTATCTGGACCACCGATAACACCATCTATGTCGATTGGTCAGGTGCCGCCGACCCTGAAAGCGGTGTATACGGATATGGTCTATGGTGGTCACAAAATCCTGATGATATTCCATCGGCAACTGTTGACACCCTGAATTCGTTCTATACCAGCTCAGCACTACCTTCAGGAGATGGTTGGTATTTGCATATTCGCTCACGCGATAATGCGGGAAACTGGGCAGCTGGCGCCTATCATGCGGGCCCATTCAGAATTGATACCGTTAATCCGTCCACGAGCTATTCTTTGGAGGGAACGACGGGCTTGATGTCTTGGTATGTAACACTTGTGAACATCACGTTACTCCCGTCTGATAGTCATAGTGGAATCGATACAACATACATCAATATCAACGGCACCGGATGGACCACTTATTCTGGGAAAATACTGCTAAACACGCAGGGCACCTACACGATTCAGTATTATTCAACGGATAACGTGGGGCACACTGAATCCACCAATAACCTTGAGGTCAAAATCGATTCGGTAGCTCCCTCGAGTAGTGCTATTGTCTCAGGAACACCTTCTGGAGGCTGGTATAATGCCGATATCTCCATAACACTGTCCTCAACAGATGCGACGAGTGGTCTAGACGACTTCCTTTATCGAATCGACGGTGGAATCTGGACATCATACTCCACCGCAATCGACTTTACAACCGAAGGCACCTTCACCCTTGAATTTTACGGAGAAGATCACGCTGGAAACGATGAAACAACACACACTTTGACTATACGGCTTGACAAAAGT
Organism: Candidatus Hermodarchaeota archaeon; assembly: GCA_016840185.1. Next base: position 11,778 of record JAEOSV010000170.1, read on the forward strand.
AATCCCACCTGGGATGATGCTCCTACCAACCAGTTACTACCCTTTGGTGTGCCCTTGCGTTTTGATTGCAACGCCAGTGACAACCTTTCAGGGATTAGCGCCTGGGGTATTAATGATACCAGCAATTTCGAAATCAACGGTGCGGGAGTGCTAGTCAGTGATGGATTACTAAATGCAGGCACTTACGGATTGGAAATCGTCGTCACAGATGTAGCAGGCAATGAGCTTGTGGCGTTGATTACCATCACCCAACAAGCCCCTCCACCGGGAATACCAGGATTTCCAGCATATGCTATCGTTCTCGGCCTGTTTGCTGCTTTGAGTTTGGGAATCGTGCTTCGACGTCGTCGGAAGCCCATCTAGGGCTTCCCCACCTCTTTTTCTTTTCATCTAGATTCGGTTTTCACGTTGAGATAGAATATTATGTGACATTGCATGTATCTGCTTTCGAACAGTTATGACAACGTGGTATAATACAACGAGTCTGCGGGGGAAGCTAATTGAGCTGGGAGCGTCACTCGTTGGGTTTGCGGATTTGGAAGGAGTTCTCCCATATCCATTTGACCGATTTCCGCGAGGAGTGAGTATTGGTGCGAGGTTATCGGATGGTATCGTGGATGAGGTGCTCACAGGTCCGACGAAGGCATATGCGTATCATTATCATGCAATGAATCGGTTCTTAGATGATCTTGCGATTCAGGCTATGAACTTGTTGCTGAAATGGGGGTACACGGCGTTTCCTATTCCTACATCGCAGACGGTGAATCGGAAAACGAACGAAGGGCATGTTTCACACAAGATGGTGGCCACTCGAGCGGGGTTGGGGTGGATTGGGAGGAGCGCGTTGCTGATTACCCCAGAGTTTGGTCCGCGGCTTCGATTGACGTCGGTGTTAACCAATGCCCCGTTACAAACTGGAAAACCCATAGAAGATAGCCAGTGTGGGAAGTGTCAGGAGTGTGTTAAAGCGTGTCCGGTGGATGCGATTCGGGGTGAGATCTGGTCAGTGAAAAGTGATCGGGTGGATTTGCTCGATGTGGATCGGTGCGCATTGAAGATTGACCAAGGAAAGGATGAAGTGGGTGCACCGGTGTGCGGGGTCTGCGTGCAGACCTGCCCGAAGGGCGGAAAAGCGCTTTAAAACTCTGTTGATGCATTCAGAATCTGGGTAGTTTGGGAATGTGAAACAGAAGCTACGGAGTGCACTCGAGACCTTTTTCGTGAATAGGTTAGTTGCTGGTAAGCAGTATGATCTCCAAGGTGAGGAGATAGAGGAAGCAGATGAGTAACACCCAGGCGACTTCGGGGAATTGTATCGCACTGAGAATACATCCTGCTCCTAACGCAATCAACACGATGAGTAGGAATCGTGAGATGGTTTGATTTTCAATATTCTGAAACGGTTGATATTTTCCCTCGGTTTTCATCTTATCACATTCCTCATGGATATTTAGTAAACCTAGGATTATAAAATTGCGCAGAAAGACACTGAGAAGGTGTCTAGGGAGGTCCGATGAATTTTGTATGTTGATTATTTTTTGTCTTTGGCACTATTGATGGAGGCGCTGAGCTTGACTTTGCCGTCCTTGTCGTCAAGTTCGACGGTGATTTGGGCCTCTACTTTTTTGGTTTGCCCAGTTTGGATGGGTAGGAGCATGAGCTCGGCGATGCCGTCTAATAGCGAGTTGTCGTCTGCTTCGGTACTCATCACATCACCCCGCTGAAGAGGTTGTTTCTATCAGTGTTTGTGCCTGATTTTCCCTAAGAAGGCTGGTATTACACCGTATTTATACCTGAAGCATTTGAGAAATCCGAATTGCCATTAGCCACACAAAGACAAGCAGTATAACTCCTTCCGAAGAGGGTTTCAAAGATTGAACCATGTTTTTACGTCATTGATGCGGAAACAACGCGCTAAGGGCTTCAAATGGCGAGATAAAAACGGAAAACGCCCCAGCCAGTTCTGGATTTTGGTATTACCAGCGATTAAATCGACTCATCGGAATTTCACTGATGTATATTGACTGCTAGGTGAAACTGATTATGGAACCTAAAGGTCTGGCCTTCGAATCCCCACCTAATCCTATTCGTATGCTCGTGAATGAAGCGATTGACCGCTTCACCGAGTATGTTGCCATTGAACGCGGTGGAAGTCAAAAGACTTCCCGAGTATACCGTTATGATCTCGAAATGTTCTTCCAGTTCATCGGTGTGCCCCCACAACAGGTACAACCACATCATGTACGGATGTTTCTTGCGCACCTTAAGAGCGATAAGGGCTACGCTAACGCGTCTCTACGTCGGAAGCTTGCTTGCTTGCGATCCTTCTTCCGTTTCCTACTCCATGAAGAGATGGTCATGACAGATCCCACTGTGGGACTTGCCACTCCAAAACTGGGTCAACGCCTTCCCCGAGCTGTATCCCCCGAAGATATGAGGCGGCTTTTATGGGCAGCCCGGAATTCGGAGAAAAATGCCAACCGGACTCATGCTATCTTCCAAGTACTCTACAGCACGGGAGCACGCGTTTCAGAACTCTGTGACATGAACATTGAAGATATCGACTTTGCTGAGGCCACAGTTCGCGTGCGAGGAAAGGGTGACAAAGAACGCTTGGTTCTACTAACAGTTCCAGCTATGAACGCGATTATTGAGTACGTACAGTTTCGTCCGGCTGAGGGTCCTCTCTTCTTGAATCGCCGGGGCCAGCGGCTTTCACCGTTAACTGTTCAACGGACGGTTAAAGAGGTCGCTCAACGGGCAGGAGTCACTTCGAAGGTTACGCCACACGCAATGCGTCACTCCTTTGCTACCCATATGCTAGAACGAGGAGCTGATGTTCGGGTTTTACAGGAACTCCTTGGACATTCGAACCTATCGACCACACAAATCTACACTCACGTCTCGTTAGCCCATGAACGAGCTGTTTTCCAACGCACACATCCATTAGCCGAAACTGATCCCGAGGAAGCCTACTAACCCACTTGAACCACGGAGAGCTAGAGAATCAGCAGACTCTAGCTCTCCAACACTTTTTCTCTAAAAGCCCTCCAAAGTTGGACTTAACCCTAGTATGGCGCTCTGAAGTAAAAAAAATAGTTAGTTTAGTTTCTATTCTTTTTGAATTTAGTTTGTTTTATTCGGTACAGAGAAAATAATTGAGAAAGTCTTTCAATTCCGCTGAGTTTCTAATTGTTTCATAAACTGTTTGTTGTTATGTTTATCAAAAAATATTAACAAGTGTTAGTATAACATAAGGTTTGTGGTTTTCTTTCTAAGGAAAGTGAGTGATATTCCAACTAAAGTTAAATCACTAGTTATAAAAAACAACCCATTAATTATAAATTAAACAAAACTACTAATTTATTGGGTATTAAACTAACGTTACATAGGTCCAGGGCAACTTTCGGTAAAATCTTAGCTTTTAAGAGGATGCAATACCAACAGATGCCCAGAGAATATCTTGTGACTTAAATGACAAACATTGTTACTCTTGATCAGCTCATCCGAACAATGCAGAGAAGCACGGACTCCGTCGAACGTGCCCAAGCCGCACGAGGTATTGGATACCTCAAAGATCCAGACGCCGTAGACGCCCTCCTAGAGATTCTGGGTGACTCTGATTATGAGGTTCGACAAGCGGCAATCTGGGCTTTGGAACAAATACGGGATGAACACCTGGTTGAGGAACTGGTCGACGATTTGAATCATGAAGACCCCGATGTTCGCCGTGGCGTAGTATATGTCCTTGGGGAAATTGGTGATAGAGAAGCAGTGGATCCATTGTGTAATGCTTTACATGATGAGAACCTTTACGTTCGAAAAACTGCTATTGAGGCCTTGGCATCCATCGGCGATTGGAAGGCTGTCGATCCTATCATTGCGCGGTTAGAGGATGATGATTTGTATGTTCGACAAGCAGCAGCCACCGCGCTAGGCGAGATGGGAGAAATGCGGGCTGAAGACGCGCTTCAACAATCGCTCAAGATAGAAAAAGAACTAATCGTTCGGCACGCCATCAAAGTAGCATTGGCACGCCTTGCCGGTGGAGATACATAATTACCCAAGATTGGAAACTTATTCCTGTTTTACGTCAATCAGGATTGAGTAGTCTATTCGACCACCATAAATAGGTTTGAAAATATCCATCCCCGATTTTTTGATCATTGATTATTATTTTTTGTTTTCCTTGAGTCATTATTTTTAGCAGAGTGATTGATTAGAATATTTAATCACGTCGCTATTAGTATAGGTAATAGGTTAATTTTTTCGTTTTTAAGAAAATAAGTGACCTGTCATAAAGTTTCATAACATTATTATTTTTTCCAATATTGATTAATACAAATAATATGTTTAATTATTCGTTAGGTAGAAAATAACTGATAGTGAAATTAAATATAATTAAATTATTATACAATATAACGCATATTATAATAATATGAGATAAGTTTTATTAAAAAGTATGATTAAATATTTTTTGTGGGATTTGAACTACTTCTCATTGGCATATTTGGAGTAAACCAGAAAAAACAATCCTGAATCACATCATTGAAAGCAATGTCTTCTTAATCAGCGTTATGATTTCCAAATCCACAAGATTGGAAAGAAAAGGGAGAGGTGGGACTCAGAGAGCCCCTATGTAATTATCGGTATTCTCGTTGTCAGTGCTAAAGACCGCATTGCTAACCCGTGACTTTGGATCCACAAGCAGGACAGAAGCCTACGCCTGGAGGGACCGGTGAACCACAGTTGATACAAGTCGTCTCAGGATTTGCTTTCGCTGGTACATCAAATTCATCCGGAGGTGGCGGGAGTTCTTCAGGTGGGGCCTCGGGCTCCATGGGAGGTGCTTGTTTTGGTGCGGATGGTCGGGGTTCTCCCCGTCGGAAGATTCCGAGGACCGCTTTGAGGAGCCAGATGAGGGCATAGATGGCAATGAGGACTATAATGAGGATTACTGGGATAGACCATGGAATGTCTTGCATGATGGTGATGATGAAATTGATGAGATTTCCATAGGCCACGGTGAGAAGTCCTTCATTGCTGGCTTTGTACCAAACGCGAGATGAGGCATCTTCAAAGGAAACATTAGTCGGTTGTGCGACATAGCTGCCTTCACCGCGGACGGTGATTTGATACGAGTGGGTCTCGGTATTGCCAGGGGTAATTGATGTCCAGTTTGCCGTGGGGTCACCAATGACGTCGACTTGACCAAAGGTGTAGCCTTCATAGAAGCTCCAACTTTCTGAGTCGTCGAGGGAAACGTCAAAGACGGTTTGGGTTGGATCAATGTTCTCAAGGGTGATGGTGACGGTAGCTGTCCCTCCGACTGGGATTGGAGATGTAATCGTTTTTGTAATCGAAAGTCCTGGTGGAAAGTCCCCTTCGAAATTGACGATGATATTGGATACACTCGAGTCGTTTTGCCAGTGTCCTGTGGATCGGATCACCATGGGTCCTTGGGGTCCGGTGGTGTTGACCATGTCAGTGGGTGTATAGGATGTGATGTTGACACCTGTTGGGAAGAGCATGGTGAATTCAAAGGCTTCCAGGATACTGCCCATTTCGATATTGCCTGTATGCCCGGTGAAATCGTTGACATTGAAGGATTGTTCCGTGGTGCCAAAGAATTTGTCTTGGTGTTGACTGCCCCAGGCTGCAAAGGTGATGGCTTCAGTGGGTTGCATGGCAACTTTCATGGGTAATGGTGCCGGACTGCCACCCATGACAGCTAAGTTGATGAAGCCAGATATTCCAATTCCGCCAATGGAGTCTTCAGCGAGGGCGGTTGTTATGAGAGCAGTTCCGCCGTCTCGTGAAGCGCCAAGGGTTTCCATATAGGATTCAAATTGGTTTCGACCCTGGATATCGACGGGATCCGGACTAGGAACCCCATAGAAGCCATAGGCTTCAAGACCGAGCGTCATATTGGCAATCGGGAGAGCCATCCCGAAGATTCGTTCGAATGGTGTAGCAAGTGTTGCTTCGAATTCAAGGTGAATGGCATGTCCCCAGGCTTGAATTTCAGCCGGAGTGCCCCCCATGAAAATCATGAGAATGGCGTTGGGTGGGAGCATGTCGAGTACCTCGAGGAGCAGATCCATTTCCGAGCCACCACCACTGCCAGTGTCATTAGTGATGAGCGCGAGGAGTCCGTCCATCACCACTTGGTATTCGCCCCATCGGAAGATAGACAGGGCTAGAAGGCATTCTTGGTATGGTGGAGCGCTGATCGTATATGTACCAACATCACCAACGGCCATGATGGTACTGGTCATGGAGCCGTCAGGGTTGACGACAAACGCAGTGAGGTCAGCTTCACCTTCCATTGTGAAGTTTTGAGCCCGCATGGCTGTGGACAAGGGTGGGGCTTCATATGTCATGGTTTCAGTGTACGTGATAGAAGTGTTTGCTACGGGTTTGCCCAGAGTGGTTGGGAGCATGAATCCACTCAGTATGAACAGAAGACCGAGAGTAGCGACAAGTAGAATGTGGGGCATTTTTCGGAGGGGTGTGGTTTGACGAAAGGTTCGTGTTTGTTTCATGGTTGTTCGACTCCGTATATCTCTAATTTTGGACGGGGATGAGTAATCGTCCAAGAAAACCTCCAATTACAGCTGCTACGGTTAGGATTATGAAGTTCAAGATGGCGGGCAAGACGATGGTATTCACCAAAAAGGTTTGCAGGAGCGCTAGTAGGGCGTTGGGGTCAGGTGTACCGCCGCCGAGTAGATCACCTAATCCTCCGGTTGCGGCATTTATGAAATCCCCAATGACCGGAGCGTTTAGGATATCAAAGAGGGACACATTGGGCGGAATATTTGAGAGCAACCCAATGGGATCAAAGCCTCCGCCTCCAGACATGAGGAGAGGTATTACCATTGCGACCAGACCGATGACAAGCATGAGAAATGCAAGTCCGTAGATGAATATCGCAACGGGGATGGCACCCCAAAGGCTTCGGACAAACAATCCAGTGACGAAACCAATTATTGCCCAAATGGCAAGGTTTGTCACAAAGTTAAGTGGGTTAGCGAAAATGAGGAACATGTACATTAGAAAGAATCGTAGCCAGGGCCCGAAGTAGGGTGCAAGCCAAAGGATGATGTTGTTGTATTCTACGGGAATCATGAAAAAGGCTATTGAAATGGTAAGAAGAAAGCCAACTGATAGCCCGATGAGTTTTCGTCCCATAAGTCTCATTCCTAACTAGCCAGTAGTTACCTCTCTTTCTCCAAAACCAGACCTTTAAGGTTTCTTGCCGACAAAAAGCCCGGTAAAAACGGATACGTTAATCTCAACAAACTTGTAAAAGAAGGAATCTTTGAGCATTGGGTCGTTGAAGTTTTGGGGGTTAGTCAGAACGGATGATCGCTTTGTGGTTGTGTTTCACCGGGTGCTTTGGATGAATGCCCTTAATTTTTGTTGTTCTTTTTCCCATTTCTTACGGGCAGCCCGTAGTTTGAATAAATCGATGTCTTTGTAGATGATGTCTTCCTTACCTGGGGGGATGGTTCTTTCTTCGCGGTCCTTTTCTGGGGAATAAATTAGTGAGTCACCAAATTCAGCGACGTTAACAAAGAAGCTGTACGCGTAGATGGATCGGCGAGCGTCAAAATGGGTAGCTTTGAAATCTGCGGTGACGGGTGTGAAGGCGGGGTTAATGATGATATCTATTGGGGGCTCAAAATTCTTCAGTTCTACTCGGAGGTCCATGTCTAAGAAGTCGCGGCAGATGATGATGGCGATTCGTCCATATTCGGTATTTGCAATGATTATCTGTGCGGGAGTGGTCTCAGTTGCGATTCCTTCGGTTATGCGTTGCTTTTGATAATGGATAGTTGCCGGAATGTGCTTGGCTTGTTCCCAGAGGACACCTTGTGGGGAAATTACAGTACTAATATTTTCTTTCGTTTCAAACTTATGATACGACCCCGGGATGATATACATATTAAATAGCTTAGCTAACGCGACAACCTCATCCAACAGCGTTTTGGAGTTCAGGTCAATCGTTAACTCGGGAAAAGCAAGAATTTTGATATCCTGTTTAGCGGCAGCTTTGACAAGGTGTTGAAGGGTTGCCTGAATTGAGTCAATTTTCTCGTTACGAATTCGGAAGAGACCCGGCGCATCTTCTTGGTAAAATTCATGGAGAATGTCACCTGACTGAGATAATCCTATTTGGGCGATTCCAACCCTGAAGGTGGTCTTTTCGTGCTGCTTGCCGTCCTTGAGCAGGTCAAGGTAAACGAGCTGGTATTTCTTTGGAGGATGTGAGCTCATTATCCCTTTTTCGTCCATGAGATCAGTTACGGTTTCTTGAATCATTCGTTCAAGGAGATCATCAAGTTTGGTGAGTTTAATCAGTTCTTGTTTTGACGGGTTCTCTTTAACAAGCATATCCCATTTTTGCAATTGTACCTCGAGGAGCGTTCGTTCTTCAGAGAGAGTTTGAGTTAATCTTTCTAGGCCTGTTTCCTCGGCAATTGCTTGGGCTTGTGTAAGGAGTTTGTTTGCCCGACCCAAATCCATTTCCATTAGTGCGAGTTTCGACTGTAACAAGTAGGTTTCAGCTAGTAGTGAGTGGGAGGACTGTTGTTTCGCGATTTCAAGGAGTTGATTCGCGAGCCTCGTGATATCAGATATGAGTTCACTCTCGCCGGTTAACTTGAGTTCGGATATGAGTAGACCACAAAGATGAATCATTGCGGTAACAGTTACCGAATGATCCCCCACTTCTTCGGAGACAAGCTCTTCAAGAATTTCTGTTGCTTTGAGTTTTTGCCGTGTGCGATTACTAGATTTGAGGATGAGTGCTTGGGCGAGTTGGCACCGTTGATTGATAATTCGATTTTTTGCACGGCGATTTACGTCTCTGAGTTGTTCTAGCGATTGCTCAACTAACTCTCTGTCTTCCTGTTCAAGAGCGACCCATACTAGCTCTGACAAGACTACCGCAATCATGTAGTTATTTCCAAATTCCTTGTAAAGGAGCAGACTACGTTGATAGTAGTCTTGTGCCTCCGGGTAATCCCCCTTCTTTCGATAAACTCCGCCAATATTTCCAAGTAGAAGGGCGATTTGTTCTTTAATTCCTAATTTTTCGTAAATTGCCAAGCTCTTTTGGAAGTGCTCCAGTGCTAGGTTTAAGTCACCTTTCAAGTCAAAGATATTGGCCATGTTGTTGACGGCCATGGCAATATCTAGTTCATGTCCTGTTTCTTCACCAAGTGTTAAACTCAGCCGATAGTAGTCTTGGGCTTGGTTTAACTCACCTTTCAGTTGGTAAACGACACCCATGTTGATGAGCGACATCGCAATATCGTGTTTGTTCCCGATAGCCTCCTTGATTTCCAGACTCTGTTGCTGAAACTCTAAGGCTTTATCCAAATCTCCCAAGCGAGTGTAGCAATTTCCGATATTTGTCAAGGCTACGCTCAGATTCTTTTTGTGTCCGATTTCTTCATTGACTTGGACGGCGCAGTGATAGAATTCTAATGCTCGATTGATGTCTCCTTTAGACCAGAAAACCAATCCGAGATTATTGAGCGAACTAGCCAGTCCCGATTTATCACCAAGCCCCTCTTTGATTTCTAAACTCTGGGTGTGACAGTCAAGGGCTAAATCCAGTTCTCCGATATACCAATAGACAACACCCCTATGATGTAGCAAGGCACTTTTCCGGCGATTAATTTCTTTTTCTTGTTTTGGTTTAATTCGCTTGAGTAGCTTGAGACCTTCCTTTACGGTGGAAAGGGCATCGTCCAGTTTGGCCCTGCGCCATTGAATCTCAGCTTGGAGAATCAACAAATCCACGTTAAACAATGATTTCTCTTTTATCAGATGAGATTCGCCAAGTTCGGTTACAATAGCAGCTGCCTTTTCCAGTTCTCCGAAATCAAGTTGGAGTTGACATTCCAGTTGTTTGTATGCAAATTGGTCTTTGGGAGAGAGCTTATCAAAAGAAATCGCTTCTAGGTTCTCAAAAGCGAGATTAAACTCACCTTTCTCTCGTAGATGCTCGATTATTCCTAGTTGTTTCTGATTTTGTGGGGGCAAGGTTAAGTCCCTTAGAAAGATGAGTTCGTTGCCAACCTATTCGCAGTGAATCTTATAATTGTTTGAATTGGGGTGAAATCTTCAAGAATCGGTGTGAGGGAAGAGGAAACGAAAGGTTTTAGCAAAGCACACCACCTTTTTCATATCACCATGGAAGCCGTGGCCTTGGTCAATGTCCAACAGGACGTCGTGAAACCCATCGAGAAAGGATTGAAGCTAATCGGTGGATTTGGAGACTTATTTTCACCAGTAGTTATCAAACCGAATATTTGTACGATGTCTGATAATACTGGCTATTCAGTTACCCATGCTTCTGTCATCGAAGTGTTCTTAGACCTCCTTTTTCAACAAAATCCAAGCCTCTCAGTTCGAATCGTGGAATCAGATAGTCAAAGCAAATGGGCGACCAAGGCATTTACTAAATTTGGGTACACAGATCTTGTTGAGCAAAATCAAGAAAAGAATCATGATATTACTCTTGTGAATCTCAGCGAATCCAATACTAAAGCCATCAAATTTGATGGCGATTATTTCACAAATCCTGAACTTCCGGATATTCTGACTAGCCCAGCCTACATTATATCCGTTGCACAAGCAAAAACCCACTACCTTACCTCGATTACCGGTGTGTTGAAGAATATCTTTGGTTTTCTTCCCCGCAAAAAACAGGGCTTCTATCATCCTAACATCAATGAAGTGATTCAAGATTTGAGTCGATTAACACCAATCAATTTAGGCGTCGTGGATGCCCGGGTGGGCGTTGAGGGATGGAATGGACCCAAGACGTTTCCTCTGGGTAAGTTCATCCTTGGACATCAACCAGTCGCTGTCGATGCGCAGCTTGCCCGATTGATGGGACTTGAACCCCAAGAAATCCAGCACTTGGTGCAATGTCATAAATATGGGCTTGGCGCATTATCCCCACTGGTTCTTGGTGATAAGGGAGACGTTTGAATTGACTGAAGATTCAAAGCAACAGGTGTTCACTGAACTCGCATTCTATCTTTGGAGAGTCAAACACGACGCCACGGGGGACTGGTGTCCAGAAATCATGTTCAATGGTTCACTGAAAGCCTTAACCGTTATGCGTGATGCGATTAAATCCATGCGTGAAGAATTCAAGACGCAGGGGCAAAGCACGCGCAAGTTCCTGTGTAATCCCCCTGAAGACGAGGATGTTCTCCGCTATGCCAAGGAAAACGAAGCTGAAATTGAATGGCAAATCTGGCTAGTCCTACGAATTGAGCCTAATATTCCTGACGATTCGACCTATGATTTGAGAAACAAAGCCGTTACCATACGACTAAATGATCAAAAGGCTCAAGAATTCGTCCAACTGCTTGACAAGTACTTGAGTCCAGGAGCCATTCTACAAGAAGGCCTTATGGCTCCTGGTAACCTGTTCCTCGCCCTTGAGTGGCTTGGGTATTGATTTATTTCTTCTATGTAGAGCGGACGGTTAGATAGAAGTATTCAGTTTCTGTATGTACTCCATCTACGATGATTCTCAGCTCAATGATGAAGGTCGTCAATAGAACACCAGGATCAAGGTTCTTGGCATGAATAGTGATGGTTCCACCCATGAGGTCTAAGGGGTACATTGTGGACATTCCGACGTTGTAGAGGTAAATGCCACTGGAATAGGTGGGTGTCACGTTGACCCCATGATAAAGGATGTCAAAGTTGGATCCATATGCTGCGAGCTGAATTGTGACATCAGAGGTAGTCGTGTTGCCGTTTTTCACGAGGTAGCTGAGCGATGTATCTTCACCCACATCAATGTCAACAGGGTCTAGGCTAGTTTCAACGAAATTGACACCGGTCACGGTTTGATTGTAACCGAAGAAGAACTGTGCATAGGCTTCTGCGGCAGTTGCTCCATATGCAACGTGGTTGATATCTTCTGCATCCACCATCCCGACAAAGACAAGGGTTTCAACCAATGATTGACCATGTGCTTGTTCGGCATAAACTGGAAAGAGGTAGACAAGAGAGTTACTGAGAGGCATTAGTAAGCGGTTTCCAATTCGGTACGGTTGGATGAGGACAAGGTCCGAACGGGCTTGTTGTTCAAAACTTTCTACTGCTGGATCAACGCCAAAAACGGGACTAGTGGGTATTTGAGTCATCGGGTCTAGTTGGCCCGTTCTAGCAAAGACCCCGGTTCCCACATCCGGTCCGTTTTTAAAGAGATAGAAGCCGGACATTTTTTGGGCTTCGTGGCTGATGTATCGGACTGCTTGATAGGCTACCCAATGGAGGCTGCCATTGAAGGGATAGAGGACATAGTGCACGTCGGGTTGAGTTCTTGGTTTTTCGAAGAAGTCAGAGTAGTTTCGCCAGACCCATGGGTCTGTGACATGGTAGTAGAAATCGACCGCAAGTTGGTAATCGATGAGCTCTTCTGGATAGCGGAGTTGGTCTTCAAGC
>JAEOSV010000018.1 GCA_016840185.1 Candidatus Hermodarchaeota archaeon
ATATTGGACTTGGACCTTTAACGAATATCGAGATTTCTATAATCTCAACACCCATGAAATCGGAAGTACCTTGGAACCTAATCATTCCTCTATCAGCATTCTGTGGAATCTGCCTTCTTATCGTAATCACGATTACGATAAGGAAAAGGAAGCACTTTGAAGAATAATAATGATTGATGGCTAATGGACATCCGATACGCTTTTACTCACAAAATGTGAGTAATTTACCAATGCCAATCCCTACACATCATTTTCAAGAAGAGTTAATTAATGCCGTCAACCGTGTCACACCAAGCGTTGTGAGCGTAAGCACTATGGCACTGATGAGGAATTATTATCGTGTCCACCCCATTGGTGGAATGGGGTCTGGCGTGGTTTTAGATGACCAGGGACACATTATCACCAATCGGCATGTAATCGACAAGGCTCAACGCATTTCTGTGGCCGATATCAAAGGGGGACGGCACGATGCCACATTACTGGGCGGTGATCGACTCATCGATATTGCCGTGCTACAGGTTGACGACGGTATTCTAGATCCAGCGGCACTCGGTGATTCTGATAAGCTCGAAGTTGGGCAACTCGCGATTGCAGTTGGTAATCCATACGGTTTCATTCTTGGAGGACCCACAGTTACAACAGGTGTCATTAGTGCAGTGCAGCGTCAAATCCAAGCTCGAAACATTGTGCTGGAGAAACTGATTCAAACCGATGCTGCAATCAACCCCGGGAACAGCGGTGGTCCTCTGTGTGATATTAATGGATGTGTCGTGGGGATAAACACGGCCATGTTGCCTTATGCCCAGGGGATTGGGTTTGCGATTCCCATTAACACCGTGAAAGAGATTGCAGAAGAAATCATTGAGTTTGGACATGTTCGACGGTCCTATATGGGCTTTTTCGGTGTAGGTGTGAATCCCCAGATAGCTCAAACCTACAAACTCGCGGTCTCTGAGGGCGTGTTAATCGCCCAAGTGGTCGATTCGAGTCCCGCTTCACTGGCTGGATTCAGAGAGGGCGATATTATCATCGCCTTTGATGGAGAGAAAATTACTTCCATGGGAGAGATTCAAGAACGTCTCAGAAAGCGTGAAGTGGGGAACAACATCGACATCACAGTGGTGCGTGGGCAGCGTCAAACGGTGCTTCCACTTATTCTGGGCGAGGTTCCAGGGTAACTTCTTTGGCTTTATCATAGAGTTGTCGTGTTTCTGGTTTTACATCCTCCGTTGGTTCGTATCGTGTTATCTTCACGATGTAGAGGAGGAGGAAGAAGTAGAAGACGTAGAATCCAATGAGACTCGAATAGATCAAGAAGCCGTTGGGTGTAAAAGCAAAGGCGATCCCTAGTTCAGCTAGGACTTGTATGGAGATTATTCCGAAGGCAATCACGAGATAGCCCGCTAATCCGGAGATGATGCTGATTTTTGATTTGATGCGAAGTGTTTCAACCCAAGCGGGTACGGGGTCTCGGAAGAACCAGATGAGGGCTAGAACGCCTACAATGATGCCGATAAACAATAACACTAAGAGAATTCCAGCATAAATGAGGAGGAGATTGAAATCGTCAATGCTGATGAGAATAAGTTCGGTGAAAGCGACAGCGTTGATGAAGCCATGGATAATCATCGGATAGATCACATTACGTGTGAACACGTAAACAAATCCCAACATTAGCCCAATTGTGAAAGTAGTAATGAAATGGGTTACCACATATCCTGGACTACCATTAAGCAGATCATTGGGGACATGGATGAGAGCAAATCCAAGACTTGATGCTATAACTGCCGCAGTGGGAGCCATTCCTCGAACTTCAAGAGCAGGAATTAGCATGCGACGAAATATAAGCTCCTCGAAAATCGCAGCACCTACGGTGGCAGTTGCGAAAAAGAGTACTAGGTTCCAGGGATTGGAAAGATGTTCTGGACCCAAGATAATGTTTCCATACGAATGTTCGATGGGGATACCAAGGGCTGAAAATGCAAAGAACAAAACGAGGGCTAGACCCAAGGCAACTGTTAGTGCAAAACAGGCAACCCCGAGGACTTTGAGAGTCCGAAACACAGTGGGAAACCGTGATTCAACTTCTTTCAACTTGAAGAAAGGAATTAGGAAAATTAGGGTGATGATGATTCCGATGATTTGACCAAAGAGATTCATCTGGATGGAGGCCATGATGGGATCAGGTATTAGAACAGGAATTGAGAAGTGAACCATAATAAGAGAAAGGGCTCCAATTGAGAGGATGAGGAGTCCCACCATGATGAGAATAGCGGGGGTGAGGAAGTTGAGAAAGGTTTCATCACGTTCAACGATTTCCACGGTGACCACCTACTATTAGAAATGAGGGTTCTCGGCATAAAAAGGAACGTACTCGTTTAATTTGTCTGATTAAGGCAACATAGTTTCAGTCAGAGTTATTTTTGGTTTAACGGCAATTTGGATGGTATGCTCGGGAGTTGTTGTTGGAACTCCGAGATAGGGATTTCCATCAGTATGGTCAACCCGACCATCATAAGCTTTAGAAACAAATGCGGGATCTTTTTGTGTGGAGGTTTTTACATCAAAGGGCGTATCGAAGGTCAGCGTCAAATCAAGGGGAAATTCGTCTCCCACTTGGTAAGGTGTGGTGTAGTTGCCCATCCATTTCTCGAAAAAGGCCCGCATATGGAAGGTGAAAAGAGCTACGCCTTTTCCTGGAATGGTGACGGTGGCTTCGGGAAAGCTTCCCATCTTTGGTCCTTCAAAGATGTGTCCTAAAAGCCGTGTGAACCCAACTGATGCTGATACAGGTATGAGTTTCGTATCGTAGGTAACCTCGAAGGACACATCGCCATCCTTTTCTTTGTGCTTCTGTACAGACCAATTAGTTAGGTCTCGTTCTATTGTTAGCTGGTCAAACCATTTCCCAGGATAAAACCAGTGAAAAGTGATTGAGTCTAATCCTGATGTTGGTGGGAGGGCTTGGCTATCGAGTTCGATATCCAGGAGGCTTTCACAGTATTCTTGGGTGAACTCTAATGTTCCATCATTTCCCAGAAGATAATCGTGGTATTCGTCGCCACCCTCCACCATGCTCCGAGCCACATAAACCCGTATATGTTGATTCGCTAAAGGCGTGTTGTTTGCTGTGAACTGAAGGGCAAGTGTCAGTGTTCGGCGTTGTTGAATTAGGTGAATAGCTTTATCGTAGTCTTCCTGATCCCAGTAAGCTAGCCTCGGCATCGTCCGATCAACTCACAAACGTCTTAGAGGTATACCTATTGCTCCCAAGCAAGGAACTGGCAGACAACACTATGGCTCTCCTGATAAACCTTAACCCTTTCAGAGAAACGGTTGAAAAATTGTCACGGAAACTGCAATTAAGTCCAAGATTACTCGTCCATGGCGTCCAATATCTGTGGAGCTAGCAACAAAAAGGGTTTGACCGTATTCATTCCTGTTTTTGCACTGGTTTCTACAAACTGCAGATTATAGCCCAATGCAAAGTCCTGGATTTGATTCTGCTCTACATTAGCCGGTAAATCCGATTTGTTCCCCACAAATAGGATCGGAATATCCCCACATGTCTGTTTCACTTCTTTAACCCAGAAATCAAGCCGATCGAAGCTCACAGGATTACTTAAATCGAAGACGAGAATCGCTCCACGGGCACCTTTGTAGTATTTCTGGCGTACAGGGCCAAAGCGTTCCTGGCCTGCTGTATCCCAGATTTGAAGACGAAGTGTTTTGTCACCAATATTGATGTCTTGGATAAAGAAATTCACGCCTAACGTGATGATGTAACTGGGATTGAACACACCCTTCACA
>JAEOSV010000171.1 GCA_016840185.1 Candidatus Hermodarchaeota archaeon
AGTCAAGTCGATTTACCCATTCACGTCAAAAACATCAAATTCATCTATTCAGAGGCTGGCACACACCTCCTCCTAGTTTTCGCCGTCGATATGAGCGATGAAGACGAAAAAATCAAAGAAACTTTGAAAAAAACTCGTGACCTCCTTCTCAGCAAATTCAGCCACGAAATCGACTCCTACATCCAAACCCCCGTTCCCCTTGGTGAAGCCTTTAAAGGCTTTGCCACTGAACTCGACAATGTCATCGTCACTATGCTCAAAATCTGTCTCCTCGGTCAAGGGGGCGTCGGCAAATCCACCATGCTCAAACTCCTTACGGCCGACAGTATCCCCGGCGACTACTACCCCACCATCGCCGTCGACATCGAAACCCTCCAAGGCGTCCGATTCGGACCTTACGAACTCGCCGTCTGGGACTTCGCTGGACAAGACCGATTCCGCTCCCTCTGGAACTACTACCTCCGCAACGCTGATGCAGTTCTCCTCGTCACCGACTCCACCCTCAAAAACGTCCTCGAAACCCGTGACATCCTCGAAATCGTCCGCAAAAACTCTCCTTCCTCCATCGTCTGGGCCATCGGCAACAAACAAGACCTCCCCGGTGCCCTCGCCCCCAAACTCGTCCAACGCATTCTCGGCGTCCAATCCTACGGGCTCGTCGCCATCGATCCCCGCTACCGCGAAGTCCTCTACAAAATTATCCTCGGTGCAGTAGCTGAGGCAACTACTGACTGAGTGACTCATTGGTTTTTTTTGATGTAATGTGGTCGGTCATGATTTTCCAGATGAGAATAAGCCAAAGCCCTAGAAACGTAATATTGCTGAGCTCCAGATAACCAAAGATCAGAATTCCATATACACCACTATGGAGGTAAAAGAGAAGGAGTCCTACAAAGAGGATTAGTGCAGTTCTTTCAGTAGTTGCCTTTAAAATAATCCAAGCGAAAGCAAAGACGAACATGACAAACCTAATCAAACCTTGGATATTATAGAGGAAAAATGAGAGTAGGAAATCACCTGAAAAGAATGCAAACATCCCCAGTCCCACATAAGCAATCCAAAACAGAAAGCCGATAATTACTAGTAACCATTTCCGGTCACAAAACCACGTCGGTCGTGTTATCGCAATGGTCCAAATCGCGAGAAGTATTATCGCAGCACCATTAATCGGAGTGTAGGCAAAATAGAGTAGCAATACGATTTCACTTAGAAAAAGGAAATCTATAACATATTGGTAACGGAAGAGGGCGGTCATCAGAAACGCTGTTGCAAAGAGCGCGAATGAAGCAAAGCCAAGAAAGGCTGTTGCCCGTTCACCCGTTTTGGTCTTTCGTATGTCAGCCATGAAGAGCATGCTCAGAAGCAGGCTTGGAATGAACTGCAACAGAGCTATTAAAGTCATATATGAATCTTCAATTTGCATCCAATCCCTCTGATGGAGGAGAGACAAGTTCCGGTTTAAAAACAATACCTTCGAGGCACTACACACCAATTATGTAGAACGCACCAATCAATCCAAACTTTCAGATTATCAGCATCAAGGTTAATGTACTGAATATTCTGTATGGTTACTGAAGTTGACCTCAACAAGATCAGTATTTAAAATCCAACAAACTATCAGTAAAGACAACTTGGACCAACTACGACCGATTAAACGGCTTCCCGAATTAAGTGTATTCTTGCTGACACCAAAGTGCTTTTATCTCCTCCACCGCGACATAAGCCAGAGCTGGAGGGATAGGCTTCTGCAACTGGGACTACTGCTTCTGTTTCTGCTTTCTTGGAGTCTCAGTCTACCACTTTCCATGGATTCCAATGCAATCGGCACTCATTATTCAATGAGGGAAGATGACTCTCATCTCGCACCAGCAATTATTTGGGAAAACTCCTATTCACTCCAATACCGCTCGTGGGGACGAATCGGACATGAACTTCAAGACAGCAGTTTCATCATTGCAGGTGTTCACCCACCGGCAGTCTGTTTTGATCGGTGTACATTCCCTGGATGGTTAATGCGAATCGAGCAAAATGGGGCAGAAATATGGTATCAATTCATTGGGAATTATTCCTCATATTATCCGGTACGATTAGTCACCATTGATTCATCCTCCTTTCTTCTTGCAGGCAGTGGAGAGATTCACGATCTATTTCCACAACTTGATCGCTTCATTACGCTCCATTGGATAGATGCTGAAGGTAAATGGTTTAGAAACATCTCTTTGACCCAATGGAATGATTTCTTTTTGATTGATGTTCTTCCGCTTCATAATGGAAGCTTTATAGTGTTAACAAATGGAGGAAAGGCGTTTTGGATAAATGCGACAGGTGCCCTTCTATCGAATCATTCCTATATTCCGTTTTCATACGATTTTCAATCTGTGGCTTCTGGATGTGAAGATGGTGGATTCATTAAGGTTGGACAGAACCACACCATGAAACCAAGCGGCATCTCAATTCTCCGTGTCAATGCATCAGGCTCAGTGTTGTGGCTAAAAAATTATCAATCCACCCTAGATTTGCAGCCAAGGCATGTTTCTGAAGATGGTGCAGGCGGGTTTCTCATTACGGGGGCGATGGGTAATGAAACAACAACGCCACCAACGTCTTTATGGCTCAAACGAATTAACGCATCTGGCGACACCGTTTGGACCATCCCATTGGAAACCCAATCTAATGACATTGCCACAGGTCTAACACGAACCGTGAATGGGGATTACATCATAGCAGGAAATCGGGATAATCGATTATACTGTTGGCGAGTAAATAACCTGGGAGACATTGTATGGGAATCAGACTTTGGTGGTGACCTCGACGGAGTGTTTGCAGATGTCATCACCTGTCAAAATGGTGATTACGTAGCAATCGGGACCGATAACACCAACTCCTCTGATTCAATGCCCTTCGTGCGTCGGTTTGATGAGCAAATGGCGCCAACCTCACCTACTCTATTCGGAATTTATCTAACACATCCATTCCCCCACTTTCTCCTCGCTTGGCAAGGTTCTACTGATGTTGATGGAACCGTTATGGGCTATCGCCTTCAATCGTCACCTTCTGCAACCTTTTCTAACGATGTTACCACCACATTTTACAATACTAATTCTACTACAATTCTGCCTTCAGGTTATCCCTCCTTATATTATCGAGTCGCAGCCATAGATAATCGAGGAACCTTCAGTTATTGGAGTAATATAATACTCATAGATTTCACTGACTTAACACTCCTATACACTATGATTTTCGTTGGCGTCATTAGCACAACAGGCATTATTCTCTCAACAACTACGTTCCTCCTATTGAGGTACCTAAAAAGGAGAAGCAAAGACTGAATTATCTGAATCCTCAAGAAAATTATTTTTCTAAGCATCTAACACGATTTTTTTGCGAAAAATTTCAGAAAGCTACAAAAAGAAACCACTCAACGGTAGAGTCGACAAACAAGTTAAATACGGGAAACAGAATAGTCAAAATGAAGTGCCTACAGGTCACTTTAAGAACGAAAGGTTCAGATAACGTTTAATTAAATGGAGGTTTTAAAGATTCCAAATGGGCTTAGCGTATGCAGATGGGATGACAAGGTTGGACTGCGAATTGTTGGTGTGTATCCTCGTAACCTTGAAGTCTCAGAAGATGATATGCTGCGAGTCTTCACA